>CAYJGN010000037.1:0-16649 GCA_964369635.1 uncultured Oscillospiraceae bacterium | reverse complement strand
ATATAAGTGCTGAAATTTTTCCATTCGAGACGCTCGTAAAGAAATTTGATGCGAATATATTAAATCCTGTTAGGACAAATCCCACTGAAAATAGTGTAAATCCGCTTTTTGCAAGTTCAAACGATTCTGACGCAGGGTCGATAAACAGCCCAACGATAAATCCTGAAAACAGCAGACAGAGCGCGACAAGTATAAGAGATGAAATAGCAACAAGTTTTGTCGAAATCCAAAACACTCTCTTAGTCTGATCTCTATTATCCTCACCTTGTGCATATCCAAATACCGGCGCCGTTCCAGCACAAAATCCAATAAACATCGAGCTTAGTAGAAACTGAACTTGAACTATAACTGCAACCGCAGCAATTCCGCTATCTCCTACCAAATCTCTCATAATTCTATTTAAAAGAGCTGAAATAACGGCATTCGCAATATTTATAACCATCTCAGAAGAACCGTTTGTACAGGTATCGAAGATAAATCGCTTGTGCAGTTTTGGTTTAACAAAACGAAGTGCATATTTTTTGTTTAGCGCGAAAAACAAGAGAAAGGTTGAACTTGTAATCAAGTTTGCTGTGATTGTTCCAAGCGCTGCACCTATAACACCCACTTTTAAAACACCCATAAACAAAAAGCTCGCTGCTATATTTAGTGTACCACCTGCAATCGAAGCTAATAGCCCATATGTAGGTTTACCTATCGTAACGAAAAAATACTGCCCGAGTATCTCAAGATACAAAAATGGAAACGAGAAAGCTATCCCTCGAAGATATGTCTTTGCGTAAGGAAGAATGTTTTCGGTAACACCGAGTACCCCGAGAATAGCATCATCGAAAACTATCGCAACAACAGTAAAAAATAGCGCTGTTAATATCGCTAATATGGTAACTGCTGTAAAGCTTTGTCGAGCTTTCTCAACATTACCTTCGCCTAAATTTTTCGAAATAATAGCATTTGCACCTGTTGCAAACATTATTGAAGCGGCAAAAACCACCGAAACAAACGGAAAAACAATACTTATTGCAGAGAGCGCATATTCATTTATATAATTTGCGGCAAATATGCTCCCCGCCATCGAATATATCGAGATAAAAACCATCATCATAACACTTGGAGCTACGAATTTCATAAGTGATATGGTATTAAAGCGCTGTGATATAGAGTTTTGCATATATCCTCCGTTTAAAAAAATCGCAGACTTTCCATCTGCGTTAAAAACTATATAATAGTATACAACTTTTCCTGTTAAATGTAAACAAAAAGTTGTATTTTAATATTAATCGATGACTTTACAGCAACTTTATATGGGTATTATCATATCTGTTTTATTTTAAGCATTTGTGCTCACTACAAAAACATTAGATATAGCGGTTATCTAAATACGCCTAAATCTATCAAACAAGCTTCGCTCTCATAGCAAGCAAAATTTTCTTCTCTCTTCTGCTCACCCCAACCTGCGTAAGACCGAGCAGTCTTGCAACCTCGCTTTGTGTTTTATTTTGAAAATAGCGAAGTTTGATTATCTCCTTATCGTATGGTTCCAGATGCTCTACAACTTCCTTGAGTGATAACCTCTCTGCTATCTCATCCTCTATCGACGGGCTCTTTAAATCAAGCTCTTTGTTATCATTTTCATCACCTGTTGTTAGCGAAAGCGTTGGTTGCATTGCGGTGAGCGTTTCAACTATCAGCTCTTGCGTGACCTCTAAGATTTTTGCCATCTCTTCGGTTGTTGGCTCTCTGCCTTGTTTTTTTAAAAAAGCATCCCTCTCGCGGACAACCTTTAAATATAGCTCCTTCAAACTTCTGCTAACTTTAACAGCACCACCATCACGAAAAAGACGCTTTATCTCACCGAGCACAACAGGCACTGCATAGGTCGAAAATTTAAACCCGAGATCTTTATCAAAATTGTCAACTGCTTTAACAAGTCCAACACAGCCAGCACCAAAAAGGTCTTCATAGTCAACACCTCTGCCGCGGAACCTGTTCGCAAGAGAATGGACAAGAGGGATATTGCTTTGCACCATCTCATCTCTATCCATTAAATCTTACCCCGAATCCTCTTTTGCAGTGTCACAGATGTCCCTTTGCCAACAACACTTCGAACCCGCATTTTATCGGTAAACGTTTCCATTAGAGTAAAGCCAAGCCCTGCTCGCTCTTCTGTAGCTCCTGTTGTGAAGAGCGGCTCTTTCGCCCTTTCTATATCGGGTATTCCAATACCCCTATCGCGAACTGTTATCGAAATTGTCCCACCAGATACTTTTATATCTATGTAGACAGTTCCGATGCTGTCTTTATATCCGTGAACTATTGCATTTGTAACCGCTTCACTGACCGCTGTTTTTAAATCAGTCAGCTCTTCTAAATTCGGATCAAGCGGCATCGCTGCTGCTGCTATTGCCATTCTCGCAAACCCCTCATTCACCGAAACAGAGCTAAATGATATTTTTATTCTATTCTCCATCTTTCTCACCCTCAACTATCTTTGCAATCTTTTTTATACCGCTTATTGAAAAAACTTTTTTTATACTTGTCGCTGGATTTTTTATAATTAGTTTACAACCGTTACTCGATATATTTTTATATCTCCCCATAACAAGCCCTATCCCCGATGAATCCATAAAGGTTACCTCTGAAAAATCAAGTATAAGCGATTTCGGATCATTTTTTTGATATATCTCATCTATCTCTTTGCGAAGTGATACCGCATTATGATGATCAATCTCTCCTTTTAGTAGAACTGTCACTGTATCATTGCTGCATTTATAAGACACCATATTAAAACTCCTTTATAAGTCATCTGATTTTATTATCTTCAGAGCATCTGTTTTTAAACATCTAATTTTATCTTTTCTCACCTTTAAGTTTAGCGAAAACTTCACGTCCCCCGCCCGAAGAAACGCATACATGCGTTTTGTCGCACTTTGTGCGGCATCGGCGAATTTTAAAAATAAAATTCGCCCTTCGGGCGGCGCACCGTCACAACCACCAATATCTTTCATCCGTTTTCATCAACTGCATTTCTTATAAAAACCCAAAAAATCGGAAGACAACTAATAACCCAAATAGCAAACATTATTCCCATAAAACATCTCACCAAACCTATGATTTTTTATATAGCTCGAAACAAAAACATTCAAGGCAAAAGAAAAAAGACAAGCTTTTTTTAACTATAATAAAAGCTTGTCTTTAAATATTTTGTCGTTATCTGCTCTGCCAAAGATTTCTTACATCACTACATAAATATAGCGACCCAAAAACCAAACTATCAACGTTTTTCGTCACCTGTAAAACCTCATCTACCGAAATAACCATAGCCTCTATCCCACTCGGCAGTACCTCTATAAGCCTCTCTACCCTCTCTGCCCTCGGATTATCCATCTGTACGATATAGATTTTTTCAAGATAAGGGGCTATCTTCTCCAAAACTCTCTGGTAGTTTTTTGATTTTATCGCTGAAAAAATCCCGACAAATTTCCTGTTGTACCCGTCTAATATCCCTGAAAGCGCCTGCGCACCACCTATATTATGAGCACCGTCTATAATCAGAAGCGGTTTCTCTCGGAGCACTTCAAATCTCGCCACAAACGACATGTTAGATATCGCCGACCGTATTATATCGCCAGTAATATTTTTATATTTATCTGCAATTTGTTTAACTGTCTCTATAGCCACAACTGCATTGTAAACCTGATGAATACCCTGCATTTTAATAGAATACTCATCACCTTTATATAAAAAGACCGACCCAAAACTTCCGCTTTTTAAAATCTCAATATCTCTTTTATCGGATAAAATGCAGTTACAACCGCGTATATTTGCCGTGTCTTCTAAAAGGCTATTCACCGATTCCTTATTATCAGGGTATAATATAACCGGCACGCCCTCTTTGATAATACCCGCCTTTTCAGCGGCAATTTTCTCTTCGCTATTTCCAAGAAGCTCTGTATGATCAAGGGATATCTGCATAATAGCTGAAACGAGTGGTCTCACAACATTTGTCGCATCAAACCGACCGCCAAGCCCCGTCTCTAAAACGACTATATCCACCCCGACTTCAAGATAATAGAGAAAGGCTATCGCTGTTATAATCTCAAACTGCGAAGCGCCAACTTCTTCTGCTAAAGTGACTATATCATTTAGTATTCCTACAAGTCGCTCTTCCTCAATCATCTCACCGTCAACAGAAATCCGCTCACGAAATTCAAGAATATAGGGGGAGATGAATAGACCTGTTTTATATCCCGCTAAACTAAGGGTATCACTTATATATTTTGCGCAGCTGCCCTTCCCGTTACTCCCGGCAATATGCACAAACGAAAGCTTATCCTGTGGGTTATTAAGTCTCTGCATAAAGAGTTTCATCGTTTCAAGCGAAGCACCGCTCCCCTTTTGAGGGAGCGATGTTATAAATTTTATTGCTTCATCAACCGATGAAAACCTTTTTTCGCTATTCACCAAGTAGTCCTCGAAGACTCACTTCAAGCTTCTCAAGTTTCTCATTTGCAATAGCGAGCTTCTTCTGTTCAGACTCGATAACAGCAGCTGGTGCCTTTGCGATAAACCCTTGATTTGTAAGCTTTCCGCTAATAATGCTTATATCTTTTAGCACCGATTCTTTTTCCTTTTGAAGCCTTGCTGTTTCTTTCTCTTTATCAACAAGCTCATCAACTGCGATAAGCGCTGTTGCACCTCGTGATACAACCGAAACTGTTTTATCAGTTGGGCAAGCTTCGTTTATGAAAACTTCATTTGCACCGGCAAGCTTTTTTAAATACTCCGAAGAAGTCGCAAACACTTCAGTTTTATCGGTCGTGATATAATAATTAACCCTCTTTGATGGCGGAACATTAAGCTCTGCTCTCATATTTCTTGCAGATTTAATAAACTCAACTATAAGCTCGAAATTCTGCTCTGCCTCGCTGTAATCAGCAATACTTTCAGCTTTCGGGTAGTCTTTTATCATAATTGTTTCTTCATTTGGATTTAGCGCCTTATAAATCTCCTCGGTTATAAAAGGCATAAACGGATGAAGAAGCTTTAACGATTCTGATAGAGTATAGACCAAAATATCGCAAACCTTTTTGCTATCTTCGGTATTAAACCTTGTTTTTGCAAGCTCGATATACCAATCGCAGAAAACATCCCAGATAAAGTTATATAGCTTTGTGCAAGCCATTCCAAGCTCATAGTTATCTATATTCGCAGTAACTTCAGCTGTAAGGGTGCGAAGTTTTGATAAAACCCATTTATCGCTGCTCTGTAGCCCCTCTGTTGGAAGCGATGAAAACTCATAGTTTTCCGGCAGATTCATCATAATAAATCTCGCCGCATTCCAAATTTTGTTACAGAAGTTTCTTGAGTTTAAAACTCTATCTTCGCTATATCTCATATCATTGCCTGGCGAAACGCCCATAGTTAGAGTGAAGCGCAATGCATCAGCTCCATATTCATCAACAACATCAAGCGGATCAATTCCATTTCCAAGGCTTTTGCTCATCTTGCGCCCTTTATCATCGCGGACAAGGCCGTGGATATAAACCGTCTTAAATGGTACTTCGTTCATCTGACGAAGACCTGAGAACATCATTCGAACAACCCAGAAGAAGATAATATCATATCCTGTAACAAGAACAGATGTCGGGTAGAAGAAATCGAGATCATCTGTATTTTCAGGCCAACCAAGGGTTGAGAAAGGCCATAGTGCTGATGAGAACCAGGTATCTAAAGTATCGTTATCCTGCTCTATATTGCTACTGCCGCATTTAGAACAACTCTCAACCGATTTCTCTTTTGAAACGGTTATCTCGCCGCAGCAAGCACAGTGCCAAGCGGGAATTCTATGTCCCCACCATAGCTGACGAGAGATGCACCAGTCGCGAATTCCATATAGCCAGTTTAGGTATGTTTTTGAAAATCTATCAGGGACAAAGTTTGTATCCCCATTCTCTACTGCATCAATAGCAGGTTTTGCAAGCTCTTCCATATGAACAAACCACTGGAGCGAAACGCGCGGCTCGATAACGGTACTACATCTATAACATCCGCCAACATTATGAGTATGCGCTTCTATTTTAACAAGCAGCCCTTGCTCTTCGAGCATAGAAACAATCTTTTTGCGAGCTTCATACCGCTCAAGTCCGCAAAATTCGCCACCCTCTTCGTTTATATAGCCATCTTCGGTCATTATATTAAGAACAGGAAGATTATGGCGAAGACCAACTTCAAAGTCGTTCGGGTCGTGCGCCGGCGTTATTTTAACAACACCAGTTCCAAACTCGATATCAACATAGCTATCGGCAATAATCGGAATTTCCCTATCGGTGAGTGGCAGTTTAACCATCTTACCTATAAGGTCTTTATACCTATCATCATCAGGGTTCACCGCAACAGCAGTATCGCCAAGCATAGTTTCAGGTCTTGTTGTTGCAAGCTGCAAGAATCCGCTGCCATCTGATAACGGATAGTTTATATGCCAAAAGCTACCTTCGCTCTCGGTGTGAACAACTTCAGCTTCCGATATAGATGTTTTACAGGTAGGACACCAGTTTATTATCCTCTCGCCGCGGTAAATAAGTCCCTCGTTATAGAGTTTTACAAAAACTTCAAGGACAGCTTGCGAACAACCCTCGTCCATAGTGAAGCGCTCGCGGCTCCAGTCGCAAGAGCTTCCAAGCTTTTTGAGCTGCTCGACTATCGCGCCACCGTATTCCTCTTTCCATTTCCAAGCATACTCTAAAAACTCCTCACGGGTTAGAGAGTCTTTCTCTATCCCTTTGGTTTTTAGGTTTTCAACTATTTTAGCCTCTGTTGCAATAGCGGCATGGTCGGTACCTGGTAGCCATAGAGCGGCAAACCCTTGCATCCTTTTATATCTTGTTAGAACATCCTGAATGGTATTATCAATAGCGTGTCCCATATGAAGTCTGCCTGTTATATTAGGAGGCGGCATCACTATGGTAAACGGCTCTTTATTTCTATCCACCTCTGCCCTAAAGTAGCCTTTTTCCATCCAATTTTTATAGATTTTATCCTCGACCGCAGTCGGGTCATATCTTTTTTCAAGCTCTGATGCCATTATATTAACTCCTTTAAAAATAAACTCTAAAAATTATACTATAAAACCGCTATTTTGTAAACTTTTTGAAATTGCTATATAAAAGATCCATAAACTTCTCTTTATCCGCTTTATAAGCTACATAAGTTTCAGCTGTTTTATCTGCAAGCAGACGATTATCAACAACAAGCATACCATCGGCAATTCCGCCAGCAATCTCTATATCACAGCTCTCGCGACGAACATCCGGCAGTATTTCGGGATTTATTAGATATCCAACTGTTATAGCGTCGTGCAGTGAGCTTTGCGGGGTCTTCGTCTGGCCATTTGCCTGATATGCAAGCGCCCTTTGAGATATAAGGTCACCTGTAAGTGTGCATGGTGCTGTTCCAAGATCTGAAAATTTCTTCGCATCATCAAGATCGAACATCGCAGAATGGGTCGCATCAAGCGGCACAATAGTTACCTTACAACCGCTCTTTAGAAGAATTTTCGCAGCCTCTGGGTCTCTATAAAAGTTGCTCTCTGCGGCAGTTGTAACATTTGTTATATTAACTCCGCCACCCATCAAAACAATCTCTTCTATTCTGTTTTTGATATTTGGATTTATCCGAAGTGCAAGCGCTAAATTGGTCATACCACCTGTCATAACAAGGGTATATTTCTCTCCTTCACCGCGAAGGGTTTTAAGGTAAAAGCTAACAGCGTCCATATCCTCTGCTTTTTTAGTAGCCACTGGAAGATCGAGATACTCTTGATGAATAGCAACAACCTTGCCATCTTTACCAACTGGGTTGCTCGTATTTCTTTTTGAATTTTTATCTCTTGCTGAAAGATTTTTGCAAACAGGGTGATGGCTTCCCTCATAAACTGGAACATCAGGCGCTACAAGCTCGAGCACACGCAAGGTATTCTCGGTTATGTTATCTATCCTGTACTCAAAATTGTATGTAGTGGCAACTGCAATTAGCTCAAGCTCATCAGCCGCCGCTGCAAGCATTAAAGCGACTGCATCATCGCTTCCGGTATCAACATCCATAATAATTTTTCTCATTTTAGCACCTCCATTTTTATTCTTTCCATTATATCATTTTTTCAGATAAAAAAACAGAGAGAATTATAAAAACTCTCTCTGCAAAATAATTATATCTACCCTGCAAAGCATATAATACGGGAAAATAAGGTGCGTTTAAAACAGGGTGCGACCGCTTATTATTCTATGCTTAAACCAAAGCTTTTGTCCGCTAAAATTTATCGGGGTATATCTCTTTCGCTACCTTTAGAGCTTCATCAAATGATAAACTGCTCTGATAGATAAATTTTTCAGGTGAGAAGAATACAACCGAAACTCCCTCACGCGCAAGCGAGAGATAGCTCTCGGTTTGCGAGAAGCTCTCAAAATCTATCTCATCTGAAATGAGCAGAATATCATAGCTTAAAGCCGCAAACTCTTCGCTTGGAACAAAATAATCGCTATATCCACCCGCCGCATTATCAACTGCGATATACTGCAAAATATCCTCTTCAATGCTACCACCGGTTGCAACATTTAAATCTTCACTGAGAAGGACAAGCGCCGTTTTCTGGTAATCAAAGCTCACTATCGGCTCCCACTCTTTATCCGTCTCCTCTTCGCTCTCCTCCGCTCCATCTTCGGTATTTTCCGCCGATGGCAGTGGCTGCTCTATCCCCGATACCTCACGGTAGAGATACTCAAGCTTTTGAATGAAGTTTGTATAGAGGTTCTCACCTTTAAACGCCCCATCAACCGAACCTGTCAAAATAGTTGCAATATCGGTATATAGAGTTTTCGTTTGCCCTAAATTAATAGCATGCGGGATTAGCACAACATCTATACCCATCTGCGCAAATCTATCAAGATCTGAAACTTTAAGAGAAGCCGAAACGATAACGGTATCAGCGCCGCTCTCATATATAGCATCAAAATTTGGGGTTAAATAACTGCCAGCTTTTGGAAGCTCTTCGACATCGCAAAAATCTGAAACCGCAACCAAACTATCAACCAAATCGAGCTCTTTTAAAATCTCGGTAACAACAGGACTTAGCGAAACAACTCCACTCGGCGCCTCTTCAAATGTTACACCATTGACCGAAACAGGATAGTTTCTCTCTGCAGACTCACCCTCGTTTGCACATCCCACTATAAAAATTGCCACTATAAGCAACAATGCAAAAATTTTTCTCATAATTATCTCCTAAAATTCAACAGCTTTCGCATACCCTATTATAGATGTTTTTAGGAGTTTAGTCAAACTATGAGAAAAACCAAATATCACTCGGCTTTTTTTAACTTTCTAAACCGCAAAACCACCGCTGCAAATAAGATGACCGTTGTCCCTATTGCCATTGCGGCAACTGCCCCTGTACTCATCTTCTCGCCAAACAAAAACAGCTCATATCCCATCTCTTTTGTAAGCTCACCTGAAATCGTATCAAATGAAAACCCAACAACACTCTCAAACTCGATAAAAAATGCCTGTCTCATAACAACCGTTATCTGCATAAACGGTAGTAGACTGAAGATATTTGCTATCGCTTCACCAAACTGCCCAACCGGAACATAAGCACCGCTTAAAAACCCGAGCAGCGTTCCAACTATCGTCCCAACTGCACCGAGAGATTGTTGCGATTTGACAAATGTTATTAAAAGAAGCATAAAAACATTTCCAAAAGTTAGCGCTAAAATCGTTGCAGCAAGAATAGCCGCTATCTGCACAATGCTCATTGAAATGCCGTAAACCACAAGGAAAACAACCTCGAAAATCGCGATAAAAAACAAAAGGATTATAAACCCTACCATAAATGAGCTTATTAAATATGATGCGAGCAGTGAGTTTCGTTTTATCGGCGACACCATAAAGTCCGACAGGGCATTTGTCTCTCTATCTGATACCATAAGACCAAGCGCAACAAGCGAAATTGTTATAGCGCCTATTGGCAGAATTGCCGCAAACATCGAGCTATCAACTATATACGAAAGATTTATCCGCTCCACCTCAAACGGAAAGGCTTTCATAATTTCAACAAAGCTATCGGTAAACATACCACGAAATATTATCAGGTGAAGCACTAATAGGATAACTACCGAAAGTGAGGCAAAGATGATATTTCCCTTTGTCCTGTAAAATATTTTCATATTGCGCTTTATAAGCGCTAAAAGACTGCTACTCACTCTGCACTCCTCCCAACAACATTTAAAAAGACGTTATCCATATTCCCTTTTTCCATCTCGAAACTGTCGATATAAGGTTTTAAATCAGCAAGGATATCAATTGCATCTTTGCCGTTCTTCATCCGCACGATATAGCTATCCGCCCTTTTCTTATAATCTTTTAGCCGATTTTCTATCTCGCTCTCACACCCGACTTTCGCAACAACAGTCAGCTTATCTGATGAATATTTCGTCTTTAGCTTTTGCGGAGTATCTATGCAGAGAACTTTTCCACCATCAATTATAGCCACCCTATCGGCCTTCTCGGTCTCCTCCATATAATGGGTCGTTAGAAAAACCGCCATCTTTTCATTTTTTCGAATATCGTTTATCGTCTGCCACAGCTCAATTCTGCTCTGCGGGTCAAGGCCTGTTGTCGGCTCATCGAGAAACAGTATTTTAGGCTCTGCTAAAAGCGCTCTTGCTATATCGCATTTTCTGCGTTGCCCTCCTGATAGGCGAGAGTATTTTCTATCCAAAAAAGAGGTCATCGAAAGGCTTTGCGCAAGCTGCGAAACCCTTTTTTTAGCACTTTCTTTATCTATTCCATAAAATGCGGCTCTGCTCTCGATATTCTCGCGCGCCGTTAAAACATCATCGAGAACATTCCCCTGAAAGACAACTCCAATCATCCTTCTTATCTCATCATCCATAATGCCAAGCGTTTTGCCATTTAACAAAACATCGCCAGAAGTTTTGGATAGCAGGGTGCATATTATATTGATAGTTGTGCTTTTTCCAGCACCATTAACACCGAGCAGGCAGAAAAATTCCCCCTCATAAACTTCAAAACTTATTCCATCAACTGCATTTATTTCAGCACTCTGATATCGCTTAACAAGGTTGTCAACCTTTAAAATCTCGCGCATACTATTTCCACCCCTATTTTTTATCTTAGCTATAATTATAGCATAAAAATTATATTTATTGCAGAAAAAAACGCTGGCATTATAACCAGCGGATTTTTAAATTAAACTATAAGCGAAGTGAGATATTTTTTAAACTTTTCGCCATCAAGCTCATAGGCAACAGTTGAGTTTTTCTCCTCTGCTCTTTGATTCACTATAACCTGACCGAAAGATAGATTGCTCTTCGTTTCGCAGCTGCAATAAGCTTCAACAGAAGCCGCAACGCACTCAGGATATAGCGCTACCGCCATAGCAACAGGGTCTGCAAAGTCGATACAGCCGCTGCCAAATCTCTCGCGGTTAAGCTCTATTAGGGTATCATTGCATTCGATACAGAATTTCGCAACAGGACTTCCAGTTGCCAAAACCTCTTTTATATCCTCTTCGGTAAACATAGCTTCACCAATGCATGCATCCCAACCAACAACGACACAGTGTATTCCCGATAGGAAAACAATCTCCATAGCCTCAGGGTCCGCAAGGATATTAAACTCAGCAACAGGGGTGCAGTTTCCACCAGCAAGCCCCGAGCTTCCCATAAGGGTTATCTTTTTGAGCTTTTTCATAACTTCTGGCTTTTTGATAACTGCAAGGGCTACGTTTGTGAGGGGTCCCAGCGTTACAAGCTCAAGCTCTTTATCTTCATGTTCATCTATTATTTTAAGTAGCGCATCAACTGCATGCATCTCAAGCTTTTTGCCTTTTGGCTCTGGATAATTATGGTTTCCCATTCCATCATCACCATGGGTATCTTCGCTTGTCATAACCTCTGCAAGTAATGCTCTGTCGCACCCTTCATAGAGAGGTGGTGCATAGGTATTTGCAAAATCTATCGAGATTAGGGCATTGCGTGTGCAGGTTTCTATCGGCAGATTTCCTTTTACAGTAGTTATAGCCAAAACCTCAACAGATGGGTCGCGCAGTGCCATAACGAGCGCTACCGCATCATCGCTTGCTGTATCTGTATCTATAATTATCTTTCTCTTATCCATTATAGCGCACCTCCGATTTTATAAATGACATCTAAAAACTCCTTGTTATGAAGACTCTTAACAACGGTAACATTCGGCTCTTTTTTAAGAATATCCATATAGTCGAAGATAGTTTGTCCATAGGTATACTGTCCTCTTGTGTCTACCTGTGAGTAGCAATCAAAGCTCTCGTTTATAATTTCAGGGTAGAGGGCTGCTACAACAGTTGTCTGGTCAGGCATAGATAGAAGGCGCGCTCCTCTTCTCTTCTCCATTATATCAACATAGCTCTTGTTGCAATTAACTATAAACTCGCCCTCTTCGGTTCCTGCATTTAAAAGCCTTTGCATACCCTCTTCATCTATCATAGCCTCTCTTGGCAGACAGAGGTCAAGTGGGCAGATAGTTAGCGGAACACCAAAATTCCAAACAATCTGCGCCGCTTCTGGATCAACATATATATTGAATTCAGCGGTCGGAGTTACCTGATTTGTGGCAATTAGAGCGCCACCCATTATGAAAATCCTCTTAACTTTTTTCATAGTTTCTGGGTCTTGCCTCATAGCAACCGCAAGGTTTGTTAGAGGTCCTAGCGCTAATATCTCAACATCGTCGTTTTCTTTTATAAGTCGAAGCATCGCATCAACGCCGTGCAGTTTCTCAGCTTTAAGGTTTTTAACCTGATACCCAACATCCCCAAGCCCATCCATTCCATGTGCATGCTGTGCCGACATATAAGGTTTCATCATAGGTCTTGCGCACCCTTCAAAAACCGGCGGTATATAGCTATTTGCTTTTTCTATTGAAATTAGTGCATTTCTTGTTGCAAGGTCGACCGGAACATTTCCCGCAACGCTAATAAGCGCTAAAACCTCTATGGAAGGCTCTTTGAGCGCTACCATTATTGCCACCGCATCATCCGAACCGGTATCGGTGTCGATAATAAATTTTCTCATTCTTTACTCCTTTATTTTTATATTGGAGGTTTCCCTCATTATTTAAAGTCGCAAAGGGGGATTCAATCCGCCCATACAACAAAAAATCTAAAAGTTAGTCTTTAAAAAGCTCTGCCAACATATCGTAGTATTTTTTTCTATCGGCATCGAGTGCTACGAAATGTTCCTTTTGCGATGTTGCACGCACTCTTCTATCTGCAACAAGCATACCGTCAGTTATACCGCCCGAAATATCTATATCGAGCGCTAAAGCTGGAAAATCGGTTATAACCGATGGGTCGAGTATCGCACAAACTGCAAGCGCATCATGCAGATGATCTGCCCTTCTATCATAGTAACCAAGCTTTAGATGAGCGTTTATTCTATCTTCAATCATCTGAGCCGCAAAATTCGATGTTTTGGTATTTATCGCTCGAAGTGCCGCAACTTCATCATCGGTCATATATGCAGCCATCGTTGCATTTAGCGGAATAATCCGAACCTTTGCTCCGCACTCCAAAATTATCTTAATAGCCTCGGGGTCGTTATAGAAATTGCTCTCGGCAACTGCTGTTTTATTTCCACCGTCGATACAGCCACCCATCAAAACAATCTCTTCGATATTCAGAGCTATTTCAGGTGCCATGCGAAGTGCCATACCAACGTTTGTAGCAGGACCTACTGGAATTAGGGTTATCTTCTCTTTTGTCTCTCTGAGTGTTCGAACAAGATATGAGCAAGCATGCTCACTCTGCGCTTTGGCAGTTGTTTTCGGGAGTGGTAATTCCTCTGTGTGTACTGCCACCACCTCACCGTCAACCTCTGCGGCTATCGGGGTTCTGTTCGGGTCATTTTTTCTTGCAAACGAGAGCAGTTTAACCATTCCTTCATTGCATCCAGCATAGACAGGGATATCTGTCCTACCAAGTAGTTCTAAAACTCTCAGGGTATTATCTGTTGTGAATTTAACTGGTAGGTTGCCATGGGTTGTTGTAATTCCTATAACCTCAAGGTCGGGACTTTTAACAGCCGCCATTATCGCTACCGCATCATCTGAGCCAGTATCAACATCAAGTATAACTTTTCTTGCCATTTTAAACCTCCAAAATTATTTAAATTTTTCTATGTCAGCTAAAAACTTAGCAATTGCTCTTTTTCCATCGAACTTTTTGATTATTTTAACGGTTTTATCGCCCTTTGCAAACCGCCTTCTATCAACAAGCAGCATTCCATCTGCAAATCCACCTGAAACCTCAACTTGGCAGATAACATCTTCGCTCTCTAAGACTAAACTCTCATCAATAAGCGGTAAAACTGCCGTCCAGTCGCACATACCACAGCTCTTAGCCCCCTCTGGATAGATACCGAGGTAACTCATTCTATCAATAAACCCATAAGACTCGGTTTTTATAAACTCCGAAACTTTATTCCCGATTTTTGCAAGCTTATCAAACATCTCCTCATCAAACTGGACAGATATACTTGGCTCAATAGGTGTTACAATGCAATTTGCTCCACTTGTAAGTACAATATGCGCAGCTTCCGGATCATCATAGAAGTTTGCTTCTGCAACTGGCGTTCTGTTTCCAATGGTTATCTGTCCACCCATTATATAAATTTTATCAATATTTCTTACAATAGTTTTATCGAGAATTAAAGCGGCAGCTATATTAGTTAGAGGACCGAGCGCCACTATTGATATCGGCTCTTTGGTTTCATTTAATGTTCTAACAATAAAAGAAACCGCATTTTCGGTTTTCAAAGCTTTTTTAGTATCAGGTAGACTATCTATATCGGGGTTATGGATATAAACAGGTTTTCCATCCCGCTCCGCTCGAACCTTCTGCATTAGCGGATTATGCTCTCTACCCGGCAGTATATCTCGAACAAGAGATTCCCTGCACCCCTTATAAACATCTATATCACGCCCCATAAAATCAACAAGTTTAAGCGCATTCTTGCTTGTACACGAAACAGGCTGATTTCCATGCACGGCGCTAATCCCTAAGATATCTAAATTATCTTGCAGGAGAAGATGGGTTATCGCTACTGCATCATCTGTTCCTGTGACTGCATCAATTATTATTTTTTTCAAAGTCAATCACCTTCTTCTTTAATCTTAGAATAGTATATCAACTTTATTTTTCTTTGTAAATAAAAAAGGGCGGTATATAAAGCGATACCGCCGCCAATTTTTCATGCATTTTTTTGGTTATTTTTGCTGTAAAAGATTATATGCATATTCTTTGTATTTTGCAGAATCCATCTTAGTTACAAGAGTTGCGTTCTTTTCTCTGCCGTAAAATCCTTTTGGATCAAACAGCATCATACCGCGAGTCCACTCTCCGTTAGTTTCAAATGTAATAAAACACTCGCGTTCCTCAGCAATAGTTTCAGGTGCTATCGCCGCCGCCATTGCAACAGGGTCCGCTGGGTCGATAACTTCTCTGCCCCATCTATCTTTATTAAAGCTTATTAGCGTTCTGTTGCAGTCGACTGAGAATTTTGCAACCTCACTGCCGCTATTTCTAAGCATCGCTATCTCATCTTCGGTAGTAAGCATATCACCACGGCAGACGTTTATCGGAACAAGGGTAACTGGAACACCGCAACTAACAACCAGATTTGCGCTGATAACATCATTTCGGATATTGCTCTCTGCGGGAGATACCCAAAACTCAGTCGGTTCCATCCAGCCGCCACCCATAACGGTTATCTTTTTAAGCTTTTTAATCGTCTCGGGCGCTCTTGTTATAGCGGCGCCTATGTTCGTTAAAGGCCCCAACGTCACAAGTTCAATAGTATCCTCTGGATGCTCATCGATTATTCTAATCATAGCATCAACAGCATGCTCACTCTCAATATCATAACCACTCGAAACAGCATAACCCATATCGCCCATTCCATCTTCGCCATGGGTTTTAAATGCATAGCTGCTTGGTATTCCATTAAGCTGTTTTGAAACGCCCTCAAAAACAGGCGGTTTATAACTACCTGCTGCTTCAATAGTTATAAGAGCGTTTTTGCTCGCTTGACTTATCGGAATATTTCCAAAAACAGTTGTCACTGCTAAAACCTCGACCGACTCATCTAAAAGTGCAAATAGCATAGCTACTGCATCATCAGATCCTGTATCGGTATCAATAATTATTTTGCGCTTGTCCATAACATCCTCCTTAATAAAGTTTTATTCACTAAAAAATATTTCACTACCTTGCCAATTTAATTACACCACAAAAAAGATGAATTTATTGGTAAACTTTGTCAAACCGCATAAATAACAGAAAAATTTAATATTCATTTAACAGTTATATAAAACTAACTACAAAAGACAGATAGTTATAAATTCTTAATTAAATTGTATCAAGATAAACGTTTTAAGTCAACGAACGAAACTCCCAAAAAATTCCTATTTTATATATGGAAAATTAATAAATCCGTGTTTTTTATTAAAAATTTCCGATATTGTTACAAAACAGCTATCGAATTTTTTTAATTTATTTTTGTGTTCATTTATAAATATATTCAAAGTTATGTTATAAT
>CAYJGN010000036.1:6556-20362 GCA_964369635.1 uncultured Oscillospiraceae bacterium | reverse complement strand
TCCACCCTATCCGAAAGGTAGGTTTTAATACGCAGGCAGACGGCACGGTGGGTTTTATTTTTTATATCAGTATTTTTTTATTGGAGAATTTATGTCATACTTTGATAGAACATCAGCCCTTATCGGGGAGAGCAATATCGAAAAAATAAAAAAAGCATCTGTTTTAGTTGTTGGACTTGGAGGAGTTGGAGCTGCTTGCACTGAAGCGCTTGCACGCTCCGCCATTGGAAATCTATACCTCCTCGATTTCGATACTCTATCTAAAACTAATATAAACAGACAGCTAATAGCCCTTAGAAGCAGTATGGGGGAAAATAAATCAGCTGCTGCGCTAAAGCGGGTTTTTGATATAAATCCTGAATGCAACGCCAAGGCACTGCCTATATTTTTAAACGATGAAAATTTAGATGAGATTTTATCTCTACCGGTCGATTATATAATCGACTGTATCGATACTGTTTCATCAAAGCTCGCATTAATCGAAGGAGCAGTTAATAGAGGGATACCGATTATCTCATCTATGGGCACTGGAAACAGGCTAAACCCCTCAAACGTTACATCTGGCGATATAAAGGAAACAGCTGGTTATGGCTGTCCTCTTTCAAGGATTATGCGAAGAGAACTTAAAAAAAGAGGGATAACCTCTCTTCCTGTTGTTTTTTCTACCGAAATGCCGACGAAAACTGTTGTTTCAGCTGAGCACGGCAGAAACCCTCCAGCCTCGTCTGTTTTCGTTCCAAATGTCGCAGGTTTCACCTTAGCTTATAAAGTAATTAGCGATATAATTTCAGAATAAACCTCACCCCTTTGCCAAAACTTATGGCAAGGGGGATTTTTATGAAAAAATTTATTTTTGGCTTTTTCGCAGGAATTATAAGCGGTATCGTTGGAAGCGGAGGCGGGATAATACTTATTCCGTTCTTTGAAAAGCAGGGTCTATCTTCGAAAGAGAGCCATATAACAACCCTTAGCGTCATCCTTGTTATAACCGCTATAACTATAACCCTACGGCTAACATCAAGCAAAGATGCTATATCATATGCACTACCCTATCTCCTGCCCTCAATCCTCGGCGGACTACTCGGAAGCTTTGCCATCAAAAACATAAAAGTTCCGATCCTTAAAAAAGTATTTGCAGTAGTTCTTGTTTTTTCAGGGGTTAGGATGTTGTTTTTATGAGTTTTATAATTATTCTTATATCTTCTTTTCTAACATCACTCGGCGTTGGTGGAGGGTCATTAACATCCCTTTATTTCACCGCTTTTTTAGCGGCTGATATAAAGCTTGCGACAACCGCTTCTATTATTTTGTTTATTCCAACAGCGGCAATCTCTGTTTGTATTGGATTTAAAAATGGCTATGTAAAATTTAAATATGCTCTTTTGGTTTTTTTTGGCGGTATTGTTGGGTGTCTTATTGGTTTTTATATATGGAGCATTGTCGAAACAGATATAATAAGGACGATTTTTGCCGGATTACTTATTATTTTCGGTGTTCGAGAATTTTTTATGAAAAAAACGTAAAAAATACGCTAAATAATTATACGTTTTACTAACTTGTAGTTTAGTTGTTATTATGTTATGATAATAGTGTATCATAACTATATAGGTAAAAAAATCAATTATTTAAAAGGAGGTAACCGATGTTTAAGAACTTTGAAAGCGGAATGTTAAACCCATATGAGATATACAAGAGTGAGGCCACAAAAATTATTTTCGAAGAGGAAGTCCAATCTTCGCAAAATGCCACAAGTGACCAATATGATTTTGAGCTATTAGCTCCAAATGCTACCGAAGCGGTAAGAGCTGCTTGGGAATCTGCGGCGATGAAAACAGGGGTGAATAGCATTGAAAATGACGGTAACCTCACCCATATAAACGCTATGTTTACCCTTCAACTTCAAGATAAGCTCTTAGGGCGCGGAAACGACTTTTTAGGAGTAGACATCGAGTCTGCAACATCCGCAACAAAGCGAGCGCTATATTTAATGCTAAATTCACCGCATGAAGTAGCTGGTAACAACCTTGAGCGAAGCAAGGAGATAGCTTTTTATAATGCTTTTTTAGATTGTTTGCATGAAAAATAAAGAGTAGAAATAAATATTTATAAAAAAACAGAGAACAGGTAAATGTTCTCTGTTTTTTGCTATTTATATATTAATTTATTATCCTCATGCAAAAACAATATTTCGCAAAATGTTATTAAATCAAATACTAACTATATTTGACTTTACTGCTTATAAAAATAATTTAAATTTTTATCTTTTCAAACCTGCTTATTGCAATATTGTTTAAAGCGATAAGAGAAGCAGTAGCAAGCAGAGCAGATGTTATAAGAACAACATATAAGTTTATCGAGAAAAAAACAACTGCAAAACCTATTCCTACAAGCACTACCCAGTTAATAAGCATAGAGATAAAAACATTCGCATTTTGCTTTATAGCGCGCGCTTCGTTTACCCAGTCGAGCTTTGGTCTTAAAATATCAACTATCGCATCAATAGCAGATAGGAATATTGAAACAAAATTCGCAAGCAAGGACGCTAACAGCAAATAGGTTATCTCAATTTCAAACATAATATGTGCAGTCACCGCCATAAGAATTATAGTTATAAATGAGATAGAGTAGCAAGCGATAAATTTACCAAGAACAATTGTATTTGGGCGAATAGGTAGTATTTTAAGCTGCTTGAAAGCTTTACCCTCTCTTGAGATAATTGTTGCAATAGCTGGGTTTATACTTGCAACAAATACCATCATTGCCGCAACAGCAAGCACGAGATAATGAATATGCGTTAGCGGTATACTCCCAATGATAACACTAAAATCAACCGCTTCACCTGCCGTTACAGTTGGCATTATTATGATAAGTGGGCCGACAAACAGACCGCTTAGCGAGTTAATTGCATAGACAGGCAATCGTATTAGGCCACGAATTTCGTTTATTATAAAATGAGAAATAACGCTTTTTGAATTAGTTGACTTGTAAACGGTAGCCCTACCTTTTTTCTTTTTACTCGAGGATTGCGAGAATGAAACGCTCTTTGCATATCCCCAAGAGCAGAAGAGAGTTGTTAAACCAAAGAATATAGCGGTAACAGCAAGATGCAAAAGCATACCAACAATCGAGCCCTCTGTCAGAGCATTTAGTGCAAAGGCAAACGGAGGAAAGTATTTCATTGCGCTATCTATAATAGAGCTCGCAATATCCGCAGTAACGGTTATACCACTCATAAGCTCCTGCTGAACAAACAGCTGAAGAGCAAGTAGTGCTGCAACCCCTATGAGCGAGAATAATACCGCGAAGAAGTTTTTATACGGCAGAACTCTCGAGATTTTGACTATCGCAAATGCTATGAGGGAAGCAAGCGTTAGCGGTATGAAAGCAATAGTAAGCGCTATTATAATGAGAAACAAAAAAAACAAAGCATTAGTTTGCACGAATAATGAGTATATAACCCCGTTAATCATCATTATCGCCACTGCTATTAGGCTGTTCGTTGCATAAGTAGTTAAAAATTTTGAAATATACAGAGTTTTATAGCTTATCGGCAATGTCAATAGGTATTTCGTATCTTTTGCGGCAAATATATTACCAAACATCGCAAATGAGCCCATAAAAATAACCGCAACATATGAGGAGAAAATCCCAAGTAGCAAGGTGAATACCTGATATTCTAAGGGTAAACTCTCTGCTAAGTAATACATTCCAAAGGCATAAGAGCCACCAATAGTTAAAACAAGTAAAATAACTAAAAATCCGTACCCTATTTTCTTAATTGGGGTTGTTGCCACGTTATTCATACGGATTGACGTTTTCAAGTTGACATTAAGTAGCAAAAAGAGGTTTTTCATTTAAAAACCCTCCTTGTCGGTAAGCGTTAAGAAGAGCTCTTCAAGGCTCTGGTCGGTCGACTGGCGAAGCTCTTCGATAGTTCCAACAGCTATAATTTTTCCTCCGTTTATTATTGCTATTCTATCGCATAGCGCTTCTGCAACCTCAAGAACATGGGTCGAGAAAAAGACGGTATTCCCATGAGCTGTGTGGTTTCTCATCTCTTCTTTTAATAGATGCGCTGAACGAGGGTCAAGACCCACCATCGGCTCATCGAGAATCCAAAGTTTTGGATTATGAACAAGTGCAGCTGTTATTATTATCTTCTGTCGCATACCGTGAGAATAGCTCTTTATTCTGTCATTTGCAGCATCCGTTAGCTCAAACATCTCAAGGTATTTTCTTGTACGAGCTTCCTTCTGCTCTTTTGGAGTATTATAAACTGCCGCTATAAAGTCGATATATTCATATCCCTTTAGCGAATCATAAATATCATGGCTATCCGGCACAAATCCCATCTTCATCTTCGCTTCAATCGGGTTTGCAACAATATCAACACCATCTATAGTTATACCGCCGTTATCAGGTGGAAAAACGCCTGTTATCATATTGATAGTGGTTGTTTTACCAGCGCCGTTAGGCCCAATAAACCCAAATATTTCCCCGTGTTTAACCTCAAGCGAGAGATTATCTACCGCAGGATTTGAGCCTTTATCGTATCTTTTTGTTATTCCATTAATTTTTATCATAATACACCTCATCTATCGTATAAATTATCTTTTTAATTATAACATTTTTATGTAAAAAAGTATAGCAATTATCGTCAAGTTTTGTGTTGTGAACAGCTCAGATATCTGCTATAATTAATTAGAAAGGAGCTATATATGGTTAAAAACAGATGCGCATGGGTAAGCGACGACCCAATTTACATAGATTATCACGATAACGAATGGGGCATAGCTGTTTATGATGATAACAAGCTATTTGAAATGCTCGTCCTTGAGCTGTTTCAATCGGGGTTATCGTTTCTAACAATTCTTAAAAAACGCGAAAACTTTAGAGAAGCTTTCTCAAATTTTGATATAAAATCGGTCTCTTCATTTGATGAGCAGAAGATTGCGTCTCTTCTGCAAGATGCCGGTATTATCCGCCATAGGGGGAAAATTGCAGCCGCGATAAACAACGCAAATTGCATTTTAGAGATACAAAAAAAGCAGAGTTTTAGCGATTTTCTATGGGAATATGTAGGCGGTAAACCTATAATAAATTATGATTATAAAAACTCAACTTCTCCCATTTCAGACAGACTATCGAAAGATTTGAAGAAAATTGGGTTTAAGTTTGTTGGTTCAACAACAATCTATTCTTTTTTGCAAGCGGCAGGCTTTATAGATGATCATCAAACCGATTGCTTTCGAAGAAATGGAGTGTAGAATGGCAACTTCAGCGGAATATATCGAATTTGTGGCAGAATGTTTGCAAGGGTGCGGCGCTATTCGCTATCGAAAGATGTTTGGCGAATATATGGTTTATTTGAGCGATAAACCTATTCTGCTTGTCTGCGACAGCACTGTTTATGTTAAAAAGCTCAAAGAGGTAGAAGCGCTTTTATCAGAGTCTGAGTGCGGTATACCGTACAACGGCGCAAAAGAGCATTATATTTTAGATATTGAAAATAGAGAGCTAACCCTTAGTGTTGTTTCAATTTTAGAGGATGTAATCCCTCTACCAAAACCAAAAAAGAAGAAAACAAACCAATAGATTTAATAACCATTAAAAAAACAACTTAAACTGTTAAATTGTTCTTTAAGAGTGAGGGCGAGGACAGTTTAAAAAAATAGTTGCTGCAGGTTCATATAAACTAATTTTGTAAATTTATTTATATTTTGTATTATCTGCTGCACAAACTATATGATATTAAATAAGCTTATATAGAAGAGCTTATAAGATTAAAAGGAGATAAAAATGAAGATCATTGAAAAACTGCTAAGCTACAAAGAGGAGATGTTAATCGACTTTATAGAGCTTTTAAAGATTGATAGCAAACAAGGAGTTGCAAAAAATGGAATGCCATTTGGTGAAGGTCCATATAAAGCACTTCAGTTTATGCTAAAACGCTCGGAAGATTTCGGGCTTAAAACTGTTAATTTTGATAACTATATCGGCTACAGCGAATATGGTGAAGGTGATGAGTATGTCTGTTCGATGGCGCATCTCGATGTTGTCCCAGAGGGAGACGGATGGAAATTCCCACCATTTTCTGCAACAGAGGATGATGGATATATCTATGCAAGGGGAGCATCAGATGATAAACCCGGTAATATAGTTGGCCTCTATCTTCTTCGCGCAATGAAAGAGCTTAATATTAAAACTAAAAAGCGCCTTCGTATTATCTATGGTTGCAATGAAGAGACAGGGATGGCAGATGTTGCCCACTATCTAAAAAGCGAACCCCTCCCCTATTTTGGTATCTCTCCTGATATCGTCACCCACGGGATAATTAACGGCGAAAAAAGCAGACTTGAATTTTCTTATTATAAAGAAGTTGATGAGTTCTTCCCATATAGCTATCTAAAAGGCGGACTTGCTGCAAACGTTGTTATGGCAAAACTGCACGCCGAGATACCACTCTCAAATCTATCCGAAGAAAAACTTTCGCTTATCAAAGAGTCTGTTTGTGATGAAATAGAGCTCCTAATTGAAAACGATACCGCAAAACTCACCTTTATCGGCATATCAGCCCATGCGGCAAGCCCTAAAGATGGAAAAAACGCAGCGGCAATCATGGCAGAGTTTGACCAAAAGGTATTTGGTGGCAGCTCAATGCTCTCCTTTATAAATAGCTATATCTCATATAACTCCGATGGTAAAAAGCTTGGTATTGCTTGCGAAGATGAGGTCACAGGCCCGCTCACATTTAATATAGGACTAATTGATTTTGACGGCGAAAAAGTTTCTATTATCGTTGATATAAGATACCCCGCAACTAAAGACTGTGATAATCTAAAGGCTATGATTGAAACAGCAGGAAACAGAGGCGGCGTTTCAACTAAATTTATATCATCTTCAGAGGGTTATCAGCTTCCAGACCATGAGATGTTTAAGGTTATCGACGAAGCTTGCGTTGAATGCGGACTTCCTATTCCAGAAAGATTTGCAATAGGCGGCGGTACATATTCTCGCAAATTCAGCGGTCGAATGGTTAGCTTTTCAGGTTGCGGCGAGAATGTTCACGCACCTAATGAGAGGGTTTTAATCGAGGATTTTTATGCTCATGCAAAGCTCCTTGGAACGATTTTGTTTAATCTAACGCAAATTTAATTAATACTATATTTATTATTAACTCATAAAATTATTAGCTGTATATTGGTTTATAAGAGTTTTAGCATAAAAATAAACCTAAAAAAAGCGATGTGAATTTAATTCACATCGCTTTTATCTGCTTATTTAATTGTTCTATTATCTTTTAAGATAGTTATAAAATCAAGAGACTTTTTGCCCTTAAAAATTTATTTATATAATCAAAAATATTATACCTATTTACTGGTTAAACTTCAGTTGGAATTTCAGACTCGATATATTCTGATAAATCAGGAAACTCAACAACGACATCATCACCTGTTGCTGTATACTCACTGTTTGCTTTTAAGGACATCTCCATGCTCTCCCCTTCAAAAGTTAGGCCCATTTCCATTGAAATATCTTCGGATAATGGAATTCCATCTTTATCTGCTATTAGCGAATATGAAATTTCGCCTATCTCAATGAAATCTTTCATTTCACCGAGATCAAGCATTTCACCAGACGATGCGAGCAATTCATTTAGCAAATTCATAGCTCCTTCTTCGCTTAAGGTAAATGTTATTTGATAATTTCCATCAACTTCATTAAGCTCTACATCAAACACTTCATCTATATCCGGCATCATAATGTAATCTGAGTAATCATCAAGAACATCTACCGGTACTTTCTCCTTGATTTTCATGCCCATAACATCCATATACATATAATCATCAATATAATAGGTATTCATCTCCATCGAAATTCCCATCGATTTTACTGTTATAGCATATGCAGCTTTTGGGTTTTCCATATCGGTGAAATCAGCTGCAATGTCCATCAGCATTTCATATTCAACAGATTCTCCAAAATAATCCATTATCATAGTAACATCCATACTACCTTGTACTGCTAATAAATCTTCAGTCTTTTCATAAACTGTGTTTAAAAATTCAGCTGGCTCTGGCGGCCCACCGCAACCTGTTGGTAAAATAGCTACCGCTAAAATTAAAATCACTGTAATTAAATGTTTTACCCTTTTCATAATTGCCACCTTTCTTTCTTTGCAATTTATTCACATCATACACCGTTTCCCTAAAAAAAACAATATCATATTTACATCAAATTATATCAGAAATATTAGCATAAATCGACAATATGATTAAAAAGATGCGTGAATTATTATCCACACATCTTTTAATTATAATTATTTATAGCCTATCTTAATGCCTTGCTATCCCGTTATTTATTGACTAAAATGCTGCTGGTATTTCAGACTCGATATAATCTGAGAAATCAGGGAACTCGATAACAACATCATCTCCGAGTGCTGTATACTCAATTATTGCAACTGTCGACATTTCAACTTCCATACCTTCAATGGTCATAACCATATCCATTTCAATATTCTGTGAAATCAAATTACCATCTTTGTCTGCCAAAATAGATGTTTCAACTTTGGTATATTCAAGACCATCTGAATCATTTGAAACATCATATCCATCTAACATCGGACCCATCATTTCATTTAATACATTTTCCATCTCTTCAGAGGTTAGGTCAAATGTGATTAGGTAGTTACCATCAACTTCAGTGAGCTCAATATTCGTCATATTTTCTACCGATTGAATATCCATTGAAGTGCCATAGTATCCATCTAAAACATCTATCGGTGCCTTGCTCTTAATTTTCATTCCCATCATGTCCATATAAGCATAACCTTCGTTATAATAGACGTTCATGTCAACTGCCATTCCAGCATAGCTTGTTGATGATTCCATAACCATTTTTGGCGCCTCCATATCGGTGAAGTCCATTGCCATATCAACTAAAATCTCATAGTTGACAGTTTCGCCAAGCATAGATAGCTCCATTTCCATAGTTGTGCTACCCTCGTATTTTAAACACTCTTCATTCTTTTCAGTTACCATACTTAAAAATTCAGCCGGCTCTGGCGTTCCACCACAACCTGTTGGTAAAATAGCTACTGCTAAAATTAAAATTATTGTAATAAAATGTTTTACTCTTTTCATCTCTGCCACCTTTCTTTGTTTACAATTTATTCATATTATATACCACTTCTCCTAAAAAGACAATATCATATTTACATCAAATTATATTATCAGCACTCGGATATATTGACAAATCAGATAAAAAAGGTATCTGCCTTAAGGCAGATACCTTTCCACTAAATTACATCCGAGAGCTTTGTATCGCTAAGCTTTTTTATGACATACTCGGTTATTTCATTATAGACAGCTTTCGGTCCGCAAAATCTGCCTTCTTGAGTACATTCATATCCATGGACAAGGCAGCGCGAGAAATAATATTCTCCATCGACATTCGAAACAATATCATAGAGCGAAATCTCCTCTGCAGCTTTTGCAAGGGTATATCCGCCTTTTTTTCCTTTAAAAGACTTCACAATCTCACAAAGTGCAAGTTTGCGCAAAATTTTCAGAGCAAATCGAAGAGATACCCCGGTTTTTTCCGATATGGTTTTCGCATCTCGTCTTTCATTTTCACAGGCTAAAAATGCCGCAATTCGAACAGCATAATCAGCTTCAAGTGTTAGTTTCATAATAGCTCCTATCAAACCGAAATTTCGGTATCTTTAATTAATCAAGGAAATCTTTTAGTTTTTTGCTTCTTGTTGGATGGCGAAGTTTTCGTTGAGCTTTTGGTTCAATCTGACGAATACGCTCACGTGTTACGTTAAACTCACGACCAACCTCTTCAAGGGTTCTGCTTCTACCGTCTTCAAGACCAAAACGAAGCCGAAGAACCTTCTCTTCTCTTGGGGTTAGCGTTGATAGAACAGTTGATAGCTGCTCACGAAGCAAAACAAGAGAAGCCGCTTCTGCTGGTGCCGGTGCATCTTCATCTGGGATAAAATCGCCAAGATGGCTATCTTCTTCTTCACCGATAGGTGTTTCAAGCGAAACAGGTTCTTGTGCAACACGCTGGATTTCACGCACCTTCTCAACCGTCATATCAAGCTCTCTTGCTATCTCTTCAGTTGAAGGGTCGTGACCATTTTTATGGAGAAGTTGGCTTGAAACTTTTTTAACCTTATTTATAGTTTCAACCATATGAACAGGTATTCTAATAGTTCTCGCCTGGTCTGCAATAGCTCTTGTTATAGCTTGTCTTATCCACCAGGTAGCATATGTTGAAAATTTGAATCCCTTTGTATAGTCAAACTTCTCAACAGCTTTAATAAGACCTAAGTTCCCTTCTTGAATAAGGTCTAAGAACTGCATACCGCGACCGACATATCTCTTCGCAATAGAAACAACAAGACGAAGATTTGCTTCAGATAATCTCTTCTTTGCAACTATATCTCCGTTTGCCATCCTCTCTGCAAGCATAACCTCTTCTTCTGTTGTAAGAAGTGGGACAAGTCCTATTTCTTTGAGATAAACTTTAACAGGATCATCGGTAGCAACGCCCTCAGCCGCTAAAATATCCGAAACATCTTTCTCGACATCTTTTACGACTTCAACCTCTTCTTTAATCTCAATTAAATCATCATCGATAACTTCAATGCTCATCCCCTCAAGGGTTTCATAGAGCTTTTCCATCTGTTCGTTATCATAATCGAGCTCTTCTAAAATCTCGCTGATATCCTGTGAGGTTATACTCCCCTTTGCTTTTGAACTTTCAATAAGCTCTTCCATCTCAATTTTTTTATCCATTGTCTTGTCTCCTTTTTTGTTCTAACAATTCGCTTATATAATCATCGTTATCGCTACCCTTTAATATAAGACGATTTTTCTCATCATACAGCTTAACTGCAACATCTCTCGCCGACTGCTCAGATAAATCTATCTGCGAATACTCAAACTGCAGTCTCATAAGATAGCTTATCTTCTGCTGGCTGATGCTATCTCCAAACAGCGATATATCAAATCTTGCGTATTCGTTTATTATCTCCAGAATTCTGCTCACTATATCAGTGTTAAATTCTGTAATAAACGTTTCTAAAGTTATGAAAGAGGTAAAGTCTGGGTTTTTCATAACTGCCGCTATCAAATACTCTTCTTTTGAAACAGCGCTTCCATATTTTGCTTTTTCGGGGTTAATTCTATCAATCTTGTTCGGCGCTTTTTTAACTATCTCAACCTTTTTTTGCTTATTTTCCTCTCTTTTTTGATTTCGCCGAGAGATAGCTGCCACCTGCTGCTCAATAGCGCTCTTTGAAACATCGGTCTCTTTCGCTACTTTGCTAATATAAATATCTCTCTCGATTATAGATAATCTTGAAATCATCGGTGCCACTGCTTTTAAATATTCCGCTTTTCCTTCATCACTATCTATATCATATTTGTTTTTTATGTTTGAGAGCATATAAGAAACAGAACCACCGCTTTTTTCAATAAGAGCTGCAAACCTATCTCTTCCATATTTCTTTATATATTCATCAGGGTCTTTTGCATCTGCCCTATCAAGGCGCAAAACACGAACGCTAAGTGCTGCTTCTTTTAATATCTCAATGCTTCTGTCAGTCGCTTTTCTACCTGCTTCATCCATATCATAGGCTATGACAATCTCATTTGTATACCTCTTTAAAAGCATAGCCTGATCTTTCGATAGAGCCGTTCCAAGCGTTGCAACAACGTTATCAAACCCTGCTCTTGCAATAGCTATCGTATCGGCATACCCTTCAGATAGAATATAAAAACTTTGCTTTGTATTTTTCGCAAAATTCATCCCATAGAGGTTTTGATGCTTTTTGAAAAGCTCGGTATCTGCGGTATTTAGGTACTTTGGTTTGCTATTATCGCAAACTCGCCCACCAAATCCTATAACCTCGCCGCGTATATCAATTATCGGGAAGATTATTCTATTTCTAAAATAGCTATAATGGCTATTATTTTTGCGACTTTTAGCGCAAAGTCCAGCTGCTGCTATCTCTGCTATTTTAAATCCACTATCGGTTAGATGCCGTATCAGTTCATCAAAACTGTTTTTCGCATAGCCAAGTCCCCATTTTTTAATGGTATTATCGGTAAACCCTCTGCCATAAAGATAATCGAGCGCCTCTTTTCCCTCGGGTTCATAGAGCGATTTATAAAAATGCAGCGCCGCTGTTTTATTCGCTTCTCGCGCCCTCTTTTTAAGTTTTAATTTATAATCATCAACATCGCTATCAGCAGGCATCACAAGTCCTGAGCGATCAGCTAAAAACTTCACCGCCTCAATATAGTCGAGGTTTTCGATATTCATTATAAATGTTATAACATCGCCACCATTTTGGCAACCAAAACAGTAGTACGACTGGGTATCGTCATAGACGGTAAAAGATGGGGTTTTCTCACCGTGAAAAGGACATAAACCATTACTTGTCTTCCCTCGTTTTTTAAGGTCAACATACCCACCGATAATCGAGACGATATCATTTCTATTCTTAAGGTCATATAAAAATTGCTCAGATAGTCTCATCTAAAAACTCCATACTTTCGGAATAAACGCATCCTCATAAACTGCCAGCAAAAACTGATCGGTCATACCCGCAATATAGTCGCATACTGCCCGTTCGTTTCCCTCTTTGATGGCAGTATTTTTATAGTCTTGCGGAAGTCTTATTATATTTTGCAAAAAATAATGGTAAATTCTCTTTATCATATCCTCTGCTTTTTCTTCATGAATTTTCGCAGCACTGTTTTTATAAACGAATTTAAACATAAACTCATAAAGAGTTCTGTATGCCGCCTGCGTTTTGCTATCAAGCATTATATCACTGCCGCTATTCTCTATAAGCGATACCACAAGCGAAGTTATCCTCTCGCTCTTCTCATAACCGAGTATCTGATGAACATCAAAAGGAACATCAGACTCTTCAATAATGCCCGCCCTTATAGCATCATCTATATCATGGTTTAAATAGGCAATTCTATCGGCAAAAGAAACCACCTGAGCCTCATTAGTTTCGCATCTATCACGGTGTTTCTCTGAGTGATTAGCTATTCCGTTTAGCGTTTCATATGTAAGATTGAGGCCCCGTCCATCTTTTTCATAGATGGTTATCTCGCGAACGCTCTGCGCCGCATGATCAAATGAAAATGGAACAACACAGTCAAGCGCCCTCTCCCCGGCATGCCCAAAAGGGGTATGTCCAAGGTCGTGTCCCAGTGCAATAGCTTCGGTTAAATCCTCATTTAACGAAAGAGCACGCGAAACAGTTCTTGCAACCTGATTAACTTCAAGGGTATGGGTTAGACGTGTCCTATAATGGTCGCCCTTTGGCGCTAAAAATACTTGCGTCTTATGGCGAAGTCGGCGAAATGATTTTGAATGAATTATCCTATCTCTATCTCTTGCAAAATCAGTTCGCACAGCGCATTTCTCTTCAGCCCTCTCTCGGCCTTTGCTATCTATGCTCTTTTTTGCAAACTTCGATAGAAATAAATCTTCATTCTTTTCGGTTTTTTCACGAATTACCACATTTTTCACCACCTTTGCCCTTACTTATATTATACCGACAAAAACAAAAAAACCCTTTAAATTCGAGTCAAAATCTCTTTAATTTTTAAAAATTCTATCTTTCCATTCAATTTATCGGTCATTTCTACTTTAAAATCATCATAAAGTTCACTCTTTATATGGCAAGAAACACAAACTTTATCGGTAAAATCTTTTTCTTCTATTATAGCGTTTAGTTTTGGCGCAACATCATCGAATATCGCAAGT
>CAYJGN010000036.1:0-6546 GCA_964369635.1 uncultured Oscillospiraceae bacterium | reverse complement strand
TATAATCTATCGTTGCGGTAAAGCAAGTCGCCATCACAAGCTCAACTATCTCTATTTTTGAGAGAGCATCCGCCGCCGCACTGCCATAAGCTCGGACAAGCCCACCTGTTCCAAGCAGAGTTCCGCCAAAATATCTTGTAACAATACAGAGAACATCAAATATCTCAGCCCCTTTAAGGACCGATAAAATAGGCATACCTGAGGTTCCAGAAGGCTCGCCATCATCGCTCTGCCGCTCAGCATTACCCTCTTTTATCCGATATGCAAAGACGTTATGCGCAGCATCGTTGTTTTTCTTTTTTGTCGCCGCAACAATCTGCAAAGCCTCTTCGGCAGAGTTTACCGGTATGATTTTTGAAAAAAACTTACTTCTTTTCTCTTCGTAATACCCCTCACCAATAGAAGCTATCGTCTTATAGCTCATAGACTCAAAACCATATCTATATGCGGACTATCTTGATCGAGATAAATTTTGCCAACTCTTTCATATCCGCATTTTTCATAAAAACCAACTGCATGCATTTGAGATGATAAAAGAAGCTTTTTAGCTCCTATCTCTATCGCTTTATCTTTGATAATATCCATAATCTTAACACCGAGTCTATCGCCTCGTCTGCTCTTTTTAACAGCAATTCTTCCCGCATGGTATTCATCGCTATCATTCTCGCAAAAAAGCCTTGCACAGCCAATAGTATCACCATTCTCACAGATAGCAACATGCCATGCAATTTTATCTATTTCATCAACATCATCGGTAAAACCTTGCTCTAATTCAAAAACTTCATGCCGAAGCGGCAGGGTATCGGTACAGTCGCCATACTTCATCAAAATTTCCATAAAATCACTTCCTCAAAACAAAAAGAGCTTTTACAAATGCAAAAGCTCTGTTTATCACTACAAAATTAATCGATATTGAAACGCTTTTTGAAACGGTCAACACGTCCGCCTGTATCTACAAGTTTCTGTTTACCTGTATAGAATGGGTGGCACTTTGAACAGATTTCAACTCTGATCTCTGGCTTTGAGCTCTTAGTTTTGATAACCTCGCCGCAAGCACATGTTATTGTAGCATCCACATAGTTTGGATGTATTCCTTCTTTCATCACAATTCACCTCTTTGTATAGTCGTTACTGTTTAATATTCTATCACAGTCGGACAACTTTTGCAAGTCTTTTTTTAGAATCCTAAAAGTTTCTCTGTTGAAAGGCGTATTCCCTCAAAAAGCTCTTCTCCATTACCTGCAGAACCCTCAACAACAGTATAGTAAGCTTTGATTTTAGGCTCTGTTCCAGAAGGTCTTATTATAACACTGCAATTTTCCTCTAAATTATAGAGCAGAACATTGCTTTTTGGGAGATTTATCTCTTTTTTCTCACCTGTTTTGTTGTCTATTGTAATGCTGCTTGTAAAGTCGCTATAACTTATAACCGAAAGACCACCTATCTCGCTCGGTGGATTTTCTCGCAAACTGCTCATGATATTTTTCATCTGCTCCATACCACTCGCACCCTCGCAGCTAAAGTTTCCTATCGTATGAATATATCTGCCATACTTCTGATATATCTTCAAAAGCTCTAAATAGATAGAACTTCCAACCTTTTTATAGTAGCTTGCCATCTCGCAGATTAGCATTGACGCGATAACTGCATCTTTATCTCGCACAAATGTACCTGTTAGATAACCATAGCTCTCTTCAAATCCAAGCAAGAATCTATCCTCTTCGCCCTTCTCTTCAAGTAGCGCTATCTGCTCACCGATATATTTAAACCCAGTTAAAACATCAATTACCTCAATACCATATCCAGCGCCAACTCTATTTGCAAGCCCTGTTGTAACAATGCTCTTAACAGCTATTGGATTCTTGGGCATATTGCCGCTCTCTACTCTGCATCTCGCTATATAGTCGAGCATTAAAACTCCAACTTCATTTCCCGAAATAAGCTTATATTCGCCCTCGTGCGGTACTGCTATTCCAACTCTATCAGCATCTGGGTCAGTCGCTAAAAGAATATCTGCGTTTGTTTTGACAGACAAATCAAGACCGAGCTGCAAGCTCTCTTTAATCTCAGGATTTGGGTAGCTACAGGTGGTGAAATTACCATCAGGCATCTCCTGCTCTGAAACTACCGTAACATCAGATATCCCCATCTCAGAAAGAACTCTGCGAACAGGCTTGTTTCCTGTACCATTAAGCGGAGTATAGACAACTTTTAAATTTGCCTCGCTTGAAACCTCTTTATTAACCCTTTGTCCCAAAACAAGCGATATATAATTATCTATTAAATCTTGTTTTATATATTCAATACTGCCGTTTGCAACACCTTCATCAAATGAAATTTTGCTTACATCGAAAATATCGGTCTTTGAAATCTCAGCAAGCACTGCGTTTGCCGCATTGTCAGTTAGCTGGCAGCCATCTGGACCATAGACTTTATATCCATTATATTTCGCCGGATTATGCGAAGCGGTAACAACAATTCCCGCATCGCACTGAAGCTCGCGAACAGCATAAGAGAGCATAGGTGTTGGCATAAGCTCATCATATATATAAACCTTTATCCCTTTGCCTGCCAAAACCTCTGCTGCAGTTTTCGCAAATACGTCGGATTTTATTCTGCTGTCGTAAGCAATTGCAACACTCGGATTTTCAAAGCCAGATAGGTAGCTTGCAAGTCCGTTTGTAGCGTGTGCTACCGTGTATATATTCATACGGTTAGTTCCAGCGCCGATTATTCCTCGAATTCCCGCAGTACCAAACTCTAAATAGCGATAAAAACGCTCGTTTATCTCCTCTTCATTTCCCTCGATTTCTATAAGTTCTGCTGTAAGGTCTTTGTCTTCTAAATTTTGAGATTTCCAAATATCGTAAAGATTCATCTTACGCCTCCTTAATGTAATAGATATATAATAGCTAATATTTATGACAAAATCAAGATAAAATAATAAATATTTTTTATAATCAAACGTTTAATCTTGCTTATTCATATTGCTTTTGTTAAGTTTACTTATTATAATGGTTTTATAGAGTTTCAAGCTTTATTTTTATTAAGTGCAGACTATTATTATTTAGCAACATTAGCTTCATCAATAAAAATGGGGGTGTTTTTATCTTTTATAAACTAACATCTTTCTCAGTCGTCGGTATAGATGCTAAAAGGGTCGATGTTGAGACCGATATCGGCAAGGGTCTCCCCTCTTTCGACATAGTGGGACTTGTCGATACTGCTGTTCGCGAGAGTCGCGATAGAGTTCGAGCCGCCCTTAAAAACTCAGGCGTTAAAATTCCAGCAGGGCGGATAACGGTAAATCTTGCACCAGCCGACCTTAAAAAGCAAAACCCCGTCTTTGATTTGCCTATCTTCATATCAATAGCCGCCATCTCTGAAGAGCTTGCAATAACCGCTGAAAATACAGCTTTTGTCGGTGAGCTCTCACTCAACGGGCAGCTGCGTCCTGTCAGCGGTATTCTCCCGATGGTTATAGCAGCAAAGATGAGCGGAATAAAGCGATTTTTCCTGCCAGTACAAAATTATAATGAAGCGAGCATCGTTTCAGGTATCGAGATAATAGCAGTTTCACAGGCAAAAGAAGCGCTCGAGATTTTATCAGGTGCGCAAAAATATACCCCACCCGAAACTTATCTGCCCGATAGCGAAGATAAGCCGTTAAGTCCGCTTAATTTCAGCGAAGTTTTAGGGCAAATCGTTGCTAAAAGAGCGGCAGTTATAGCTGCTGCAGGTGGACATAATCTTTTAATGATAGGCCCTCCAGGCTCTGGTAAGAGCATGATAGCAAAGAGAATCCCAACAATTCTCCCACCGATGACCTTTGAAGAGTCGATTGAGACGACAAAAATAGTTTCTGTTTCAAACACAAACGGCTATAAAGGACTTATCACCGAGCGACCTTTCCGCTCCCCTCACCATACCGCATCATTAGTTTCGCTAACGGGCGGCGGCTCAAACCCCACCCCTGGCGAGCTATCACTTGCCCATAACGGCGTTTTGTTTCTCGATGAGCTACCCCATTTTGATAGATCGCTTATCGAAACCCTCAGAGCACCACTCGAGGATGGCATCGTCACCGTTTCAAGGGCAAAGGCAAAAGTTACCTACCCTTGCAATATAATTCTTATTGCGGCGATGAATCCCTGTCCCTGTGGTTTTTTAAATCACCCTCAGAAAAAATGCAGCTGTCGCCCATTCGAAATAGGAAGATATCTACATAAAATATCAGGCCCTATCGTTGATAGGATAGATTTGCAGGTATTTGTCTCGGCTGTGAACTATGATGATTTGCAGAGCAAGGCAACGGGTGAGAGTAGCGAGAGTATTCGAGAGAGGGTTAATACCGCACGCGAAATTCAGCTTTTGCGGTTTAAAGAAGATAACATAGTTAAAAACAGCGATATGACCTCTTCTATGACAAAAAAACACTGCCGTCTCGATGAAACGACAAATGCATTTTTAAAAAAATATTTTGAGAAGTTCAATATTTCAGCGCGAAGCTACGAAAAGATTTTGAAAGTTGCACGAACGATTGCAGACCTTGAAGGTAAAGAAGATATCGATATAAAAGATATCAGCGAGGCGCTTAGTTATCGGGCATTTGATAAACTGCTTGCCGCAAGAAATAATAGTTGAGGAGATATTTAATAGATAAAGAGCATATAAATGAGCGGGACAGCGCCGCAGAGTTATATGCAAATTCGCGGGAAAAGCCTTTTTAAAAACAAAATACGGAAGTGCAAAGGGGCGGTTTTGCTCCTTTAATAGAAAAAGCGTACCATCAAAAAAATGATACGCTTTAAGTTTAATTATGAACCTATAAAGTTTATGATGAAAAATATAACAAAAAATACTACAACATTTTGTGTGCTTGTTCCGCCGTATTTGCTATGAAGAGTAAACATATAACCTCTATCGACATTCCTATATTGACCAAACAAAGCAGATAGCCGCTTAAAATAGATTTTGTACCCACAAAAACCAAAATATAGAAAAGATATTAAAGAAACAGCAGCTATCGAAATAGGCATATAGGTTATCAATGCTTCATTCATGAAAGAATCAAATAATAGAAGTTCAATCGAGCTACTAAACACAACTAAAATAGTTACGGTCGAAACTATAACTATCATTGCAAATATGAGCAATGAATATAGCAAAGATTTGAGTGACATTTTTCTGTATGCAAGCCATGCCGCTGAAAAAAATGCCGACGCCCAGTTAAAACCGCATCTTTTCCCTTCTAAATAATTTGAGAGCTGTTCTAAATATTTTTGGTCAGTAGGCGCAAAAAAGCTGCTCATAAAAGCATATTTCTGCATCAATTCATCTTGAGAGGAAATTTGCGGGTAACCATAATTATATCCTGAATTCGAAAATCCAGCTGGTCCTGCATTTTGCGAATTCCCAAAACCACCTTGATTATAGCCCTGCTCGCCTACTGGGTTTCCAAAACCGCCATAGATATTTGCATTGCCGTTATTCATGCCACTAAATCCACTTTGCTGATTGCTTGAAGGAGTGGCAAAGCCATTCGATTGACTATTTATCGGAGTGCCAAATCCATTTTGTGATGAATAAGATTCATTAGCGCTGCCATTAAATCCTTGATTTTCAGCTGCGTTGTTTATCGTTTTAAGCGCAGTACCGCACCCTTGACAGAATTTATCTCTATCAGTTACCTCTCCGCCGCATTTCGTACAGTTATTATACATTTTCCACCTCGAATTAATACCGGATAGGTTAAATCCAGTCAAATAATAATTTTAAATAATTATACTACATTACCCCTCATTTTTACAACAAAAAAATAAAATCATAAAATTTGCAATAATATTAAAAATAATTATTGACAAATCACTATTATTTTGTTATATTAATAAAGCCGACTTTGAGAGTAATCTTAAAGTAATAAAAGATGCGGTTGTGGCGGAATTGGCAGACGCGCTAGATTTAGGCTCTAGTGTTGAGAGACGTGAGTGTTCAAGTCACTTCAACCGCACCAGTCGAGAAGCTCGACACCAAATTCGCCCTATAGTTTGTGCTATGGGGCGTTTTTTATTTCCAAAATTTAATTGTATCTATTTTGTTAAGTCACACAAGTTAAAAGCTACATTTCACTTTTATGAAATGTAGCTTTTTTCGTGCGCCCACAAATTGGGCGCAGCTATGCCTTGCTCTTTTGGGAGATGTCTCGTGGTTATAACAACAGCAGACAAAATTGTTGCACGCACTTTGATACTATGTTAAAATATATAATGTTATTATAAAATATATTTATTTGCATACGCAGTCAAAGCGAGCAACAATAATTGTTCTACTGCAAATGAGTATAAAAATAATTGATAGCACACCGTCTCAGCCGGCAGATGCCTATTAATCTCCATTCTGTTCGGAGATTATTCAAAACTATTTGTGCTGTGCACAGAATGGAGAGTTAGCGTGAAAATCACGCCAACAATTATCTTATGGCCTGCCGACATAGCCGGCAGATGCCTATTAATCTCCATTCTGTTCGGAGATTATTCAAAACTATTT
>CAYJGN010000035.1:0-21081 GCA_964369635.1 uncultured Oscillospiraceae bacterium | reverse complement strand
GGTCTATCTGAGGTTATAACAATCTGCTTTTCGCTCTGATAGAGGGTATTGAAGGTATGGAAAAGCTCCTCTTGCATACTCTCCTTGCCGCTCACAAACTGAATATCATCAATTAGCAAAACATCGACAGAGCGATATTTCTCTCTAAAATCAGCTGTTGTATTTGTTTGGATAGCGTGGATTAAATCGTTCATGAAATCCTCGCTCTTTACATATAAAATAACAAACTGCGGATAGTTTTTCTTAATCTCGTTGCTAATAGCTGAGAGAAGATGGGTTTTGCCAAGCCCAGAACCACCGTGGATAAAAAGAGGGTTATAGGTAGCTGATGGGTTTTTTGAAACGGCAAGCGCTGCCGCATGGGCAAACCTATTTGATTCCCCTGTTATAAAGGTATCAAAAGAAAAATCATAGCCACCACTCGGAACAATTCCAGCAGAGCCATCTGAATTAAGCTCAACATTTAAATCCTCTCGAAGGGTGAAGTTTGTTTTAACTTCAAATCCTAAAACTTCAAGAAAAGCTTTTTCTATTGTTTCTTTATATCTCGTCTCAACAATGCCGAGCTGAAAGTCTGAGGGGAGGACAAGAGTTGCACAAACTCCATCAAAACTCTCAGGTACAATCTCCTTAATAAAAAGGTCAATACTCGTTATTGGAATATCGCGCTGGAGAACTCCAAAAACACTATCCCAAATTTTTTCAAATGACAACATATATATAAATCTCCAAACTCATTTTTTACCCTCGTATTATACCATAAATTTGTGATTTTAACAAGTTCTAATATATAATATAGAAGAGGTTTTTTAAATAAATTATTGACAAAGCAACCTTGATGTTATATACTGAAAAAATGCAAAGCACCGCAAAGGGAGGGAAATTTTAATGCTTAGAACATATCAGCCTAAAAAAAGGCAAAGAAGTAAAGAACACGGCTTCCGCAAAAGGATGGGAACATCTAATGGAAGAAAAGTATTAGCACGAAGAAGGGCTAAAGGGCGCAAAGAATTGAGCCTTTAAACAAAAGATCACCTTTGTGTGGTCTTTATTTTTAGATGTAATGAAATTTAAAAGGACACTAAAAAGAAACAACGATTTTAAAAGAGTATACCAAAAGGGGAAATTTGCTATGGCAAACCCCTTTGTTGTGGTTTACAGCTTTAAATCAAAAAGGGAAAATCCAGGTATTGGAATCACGGCGAGCAAGAAGATAGGAAATGCTGTTTTGAGAAACAGGGCGCGCAGGGTTATTCGAGAAGCCCTCAGACCATACTATAATGAACTTCACCCAAATCAAGATATCGTGATTGTAGCGCGTACCGCCGCTGGAAAAGTTAAGATGCAGACTTTACAAAAAGCTTTAGTTAAAGCTTTAAAAAAATTAGGTGCTTTAGAATGAAAAGGCTGCTTCTAAAACTTATCACCCTTTATAAGAAAGACGTTTCGGGCAATTTGGGAGCCCGTTGCAGGTTTGTGCCGACCTGTTCTACCTATGCCTATGAGGCGATAGAAAAACACGGCGCATTTATAGGAAGTATATTAGCAGTAACTCGGTTTCTGCGATGCAATCCGCTATTTCGAGGCGGATACGACCCTGTCCCGGACAGGCTTTTTTCAAAAAATAAAGATTAATTGGAGTCATTATGGATTTTATTTATCAAATTTTCGGTACGCCGCTCGGCTGGATTATGTACCTCTGCTATACCGTTATTCAAAACTACGGAATAGCCCTCGTCCTCTTTACCTTCTTAATTAAACTCGCACTCTTCCCACTTGGAATAAAACAGCATAAAACATCGATAAGGCAGGCTATGCTTCGCCCACAACTCGATGAGATACAAAAGAAATATAAAGACAACAGAGAAAAACTCATGCAGGAGCAGCAAAAGCTATATTCTGAAGCTGGTGTTTCGATGTTTGGCGGATGCTCAACGATGCTTATCCAGTTCCCTATTCTTTTCGGACTAATCGACGTTGTTTATAAACCGCTAACCCACATTCTAAGATTTTCATCAGAGCTTATCACTCAGGCGACAGAGATAGCATCAGGAATTAGCGATTTCACTATCTCAGCATCAACACCCCAGCTTTCAATAGTAACTGCTGTGCAGGAAAATCCCCATCTCTTTACAGAGCTTGGAGCAGATTTCGTCTCAAAAGTTGAGGCTATGAACCTAACATTTCTTGGAATAGATTTAACCCAAACACCAACACTTGCTCTAAATATCCTAATAATAGTGCCTATTCTTGCAGGTGTAACAACGATTATCCAACCAATTATCATGACAAAGCTATCTCCAATGCATGCGCTTGGAACAAGTATGCCTGGTATGAACGTTACTATGTATTTAACATCTGCGATGTTTATATTCTTTACATTCCAAGTACCAACAGGTATAGGTATCTACTGGATAACTTCAAATATTTTCGGAATAATCCAGCAGCTTGTTATCTATAAACTGTTTAATCCGCTAAAACTTCGCGATAAATATCTCGGTGAAGTTGAAGATCGCAAAAAAGCTGCAAAAGAGGCGGCGAAGGCAAAACCTGTTGTTGTCGTTGAGAATGGGGTTGCGGTTGAGAAAAACCTAAACCAAAAAGAGCTTGATAAACTTCGACTTGCAAAGGCACGCGAGCTTGATATGCAAAAATACAGCGACACTACCGACACTGTTAGTGAAACGGAGGAGAAGAAATGAGAGAAGTTATAGAGAACGCAAAGACTGTTGAACAGGCAATTGAGAACGGTTGTAAAAACCTTGGATTAGATAGAGAAAATTGCGATTTTGAAATAATCTCACTACCGAAAAAGGGTGTGTTTGGAATAGGTGGAAGCGACGCGAAGGTTCGTGTATTCTCGCTACTACCAGAGCCAAAAGCAGAGCCTAAAAAGCAAGAGAGCAAACCGGCTGAGATAAAAAAAGAAGAGCCTAAAAAAGAGATGCCAAAGATGGCAGATGCAGAGGTTGCGAAAAAACCATCTGTACCGGCACCGAAAAAAGAACTAACACCAGACCCAAGAGCAAAAGAGAAAGCAAAAATAGCAGAAGAATACCTAACATCAGTACTTAACAGCCTTCTTGGTGATGGTTTCAAGCTAAATGTTAGCGCAAATGAAACCGCTGTTAATTTTGATATCGAGACCGAAGAGAGCGGCGTGATAATTGGTAGAAGAGGCGAGAGCCTTGATGCTATACAATACCTAACTTCACTTGCGGCAAACAGGGGAGACGCTGGATACTATAAAATCTCTATCGACTGCCAAGGATATAGAGAGAAGAGAACAGTTGCACTAACAAAGCTTGCGCAGAAGATGGCTGAAAAGGTACTTGAGAGCGGCAGACAATGCACCCTCGAGCCGATGAATCCGTTTGAGAGAATGGTTATCCATGCGGCAGTAACAGAAATCGAGGGAGTTGCATCGGGTTCTATCGGCGAAGATCCGCAGAGAAAGGTTGTTATAACCCTTAAAGGCAAGCCAATAAAGACCTTTGAGAAGAGAGGTAGAAACGACCGCGGCGGCAGAAACGATAGAAACAGCAGAGGCGGCAGACCTCCTTATAATAAAGGCGGTGACCGTGGCGGCAGAAGAAACGACAGGTTCGATAGAAAACCTCGTTACGACGACGCTCCAAAACCCGACCAGACAAAAAGAGAAACTCCAAAAAGCGATAACGACAATGTTTCGCTCTATGGAAAAATCGAACTTTAAACAGAGCTTTTAAATGCTGTGGAAGATAAGCTTTTGCAGAGAAAAAACTGGATAAAACTGTAGTTTAAATTACAAAGGCACCTTGTGAAAACAGGGTGCTTTTTTTATCTAGTCAGTTGGCGCGAGGGAGCGAAGGTAGTTTAACAGTTTTTATACTTTTGAGGACGAGGCGAGTCTGATGAGTTTTGGGAGTGCAGATTAAAGCGGTGGCATGCGGAGCAATGAAATACGCTGTTGCGATGGATGCGGGTATATTCGCCGTTCGCTGTGTGTCTGCTGGTTGCTGAAACCAGCCGGTCGTAGGTGTGCCTGCCGCCCGCAGTAAACGCACTAAAGTGCGTTTAGTCGAATAAAATTCGACTTTGGCAATTTTTTAAAATTGCCACTGCGGGCGCCGGCGAGGCAAAGAGCGAAAAGTCCAAAAATAAAACCCGCCTTATGGCGGGTTTTATTTTATACACCTAAACTAATACTAATCTTCTTCAAACTGGCTGTTATAAAGCTCAGCGTAAAATCCGTTTTTAGCGAGTAGCGTTTCGTGGTTGCCGCTCTCGATTACGTTTCCGTCTTTCATAACGATAATAACATCTGCGTTTTTAATAGTCGAGAGTCTATGAGCTATAATAAAGCTCGTCTTTTTCGCTGCAAGCTTATCCATAGCTGCGGTTATGAGCATCTCGGTTCTTGTATCGACCGAGCTTGTAGCCTCATCAAGAATTAAAAGATCTGAGTCCTTAACCATAGCCCTTGCAATTGCAAGTAGCTGTTTTTCGCCTGCAGATAATGCAGCGTCGCTCATAACGGTATCGTAACCGCTTGGCATCGTTTTAATTGTGTGGTGAATTCCAACAGCTCTACAAGCCACTTTTACCTGCTCGAGAGTGATATCTTCTCGGTTAAAGACGATATTATCGAAAATCGTCCCCTCGAAAATCCAGCTATCTTGAAGCACCATCGAGAATCTATCGCGCAAACTCTCACGTGTAACCTCGTGAATATTCACCCCATCGAGTGATATTTCTCCGCTGTTTAGCTCATAAAAGCGCATCAATAGATTTACAAGTGTCGTCTTACCTGCACCGGTAGGACCGACTATCGCGACCTTTTGCCCCGCTGTTATCTCTGCTGAGAAGTTTTTAATGATAATCTTCTCTGGATTGTATCCAAATGAAACGTTTTTAAAAGATACGTCACCGCGAACATCATCGGAAAGCTCGGTTTTGCCTGTTTCATCTGCGAGCTCTTCCCTCTCAAGAAGGTCAAATACCCTCTCAGAAGCTGCCGCCGCCGACTGCATACTTGTTGAAATCTGCGCAAGTTGCGAAAGTGGCTGGGTAAACATACGAATATAAATCATAAACGAAACGATAACACCAAAGGTTATATAACCTTCAATCGCAAGCACCGCTCCGACAATCGAAACAACAACATACGACAGATTGCCGACAAAGCTCATAATTGGCATCATAAGACCCGATATATACTGCGATTTCCAACCGGCCTCAAATAGTCGCTTGTTATTTTTATTAAACTTATCTTGAAGCATGCCCTCCGCGTTATATGCTTTTATAACGGTGTGTCCTGTGTAGGCTTCTTCGATATGACCATTTAGCGATGAGAGCTCATTTTGGTTTGCCCGAAAAAACTTCTGCGAATTCGTTATGATAACAATCATAAGCGAAAAGCCGACAATCGTCGCTAAAAATCCCGCAATTGCCATTATCCAGTTTGTCGAGAGCATCAATATAAATGCACCGACAAAGGTGAAAACTCCGCTGATAAGCGATGATAAGCTCTGGTTTAGGCTGGTGCCTATTGTATCAATATCGTTTGTGACGATAGATAGCGTCTCGCCATAGGGTTTTGTATCGAAATAGGAGAGAGGCATTTTATTAAGTTTTGCAATAACCTTACTTCGCATCCGCTTTGTGATTCTTTGGGTGGTTATCGCCATTATAGTTGATTGGGTGTATCCCAAAATAAGGCTTAAAATATAGATAATAACAAGGAATAGCGCTATATCAAGCACCGCCACCATATCTATACTGCCAGTAAGTCCAACGGTGATTAAATCAACTATTTCCGATAGATACCCAGGGCCAATTAGGGTGAATGTTGCGGAAACTACCGCGAGGATTATCGCAATAACAAAGAAAATCCTATATTTTTCAGAGAAAGAGAAAAGCTTTTTAATGCTCCCTTTAAAGTTTTTAGGTTTCTCAGCAAGGCCCATTCCGCCGCGAGGACCGCCGCCCATTCCAAGCCCACCTTTTGGAGGGCGCGTGTTTTTCATTGTTTCACTGCTCATATTCCGAGTTCCTCCTTTGAAAGCTGGCTTTGTGCAATTTCGATGTAGACAGGGCAGTCCTTTAATAGCTGCTGATGACTTCCAAGACCCGCTATTTTACCGTCGTCGAGAACTAAAATTTTATCAGCATCTTTGATGGTACTTATCCTCTGCGCAACAATAATTTTAGTTGCACCTTTTGTTGTCTCTTCAAGCTTTCGCCTTAAAGTTTTATCGGTTTTATAGTCAAGCGCTGAGAAACAGTCGTCAAAAATATAAATTTCAGGTTGCTTATAGATAGCACGAGCTATCGAAACCCTCTGCCGCTGACCGCCTGAGAGGTTTGTACCACCTTGTGCAACAGCACCCGAAAGACCAACATTTGAAACAAAATCAGAAGCTTGCGCTATATCAAGAGCATTCAGAGCGTTTTCCTCTGATATCTCTCCGTTATCAACGCCGAGCGCTGTATTCGAGCCGATTGAACCAAAGAATAGCATCGCCTTTTGGGTAACAAGACCGAGCTTATCTCGAAGGGTTGACTGCTTGTAGTCGCGTATATTAACGCCGTTTATTAAAATCTCGCCGTCTGTCGTATCGTAAAAGCGTGGGATAAGGTTTATAAGGGTTGATTTTCCACTACCGGTCGAGCCGATAACCGCAACTGTTTCCCCTCTTTTGATATCAAAGGTAAGCCCCTCTAAAACCGCCTCTTCAGCGCCTGGATATTTAAAGGAAACATCTTTAAATGATATTGCGGTGTCGGTATCTTTCGCAGTAAATCTATCACCGCCGTCGGCTATCTCGTTTTCGCTTGAAAGCACCTCTGAAACCCTGTTTATCGAAACAACAGCACGAGGAAGCATAATTGAGGTGAAAGTTAGCATCATAAACGCCATAATTATCTGCATTGCATATGAGGTGAAGACGACCATATCGGAAAATATCGTCAGTTTATCATATCCCACGGCCTCGTTTATAAGAAGAACGCCAATCCAGTAGATAGCTATTGTGAGGGTCGACATCATAAAGGTCATATATGGGAAGATAAAAGCTGTTGTGCGGTTTACAAAAGTATTTGTATATGAAACTTGCGAGTTTGCATCCTCGAATTTCTCAGTATAATACCCCTGCGCATTATAAGCGGAGATTACCCGAACACCTGTTAGTTGTTCGCGTGTGACGAGATTTAACTTGTCGGTGAGTTTTTGCAAAAGCTTTGATTTTGGGATAGATAGACCGAGAACCACCGCCATAACTATAAGAAGCGAGACGACAGCAACAATCGTTGCAACAGTAAACGCCGAATTTTTGTCGGATATCTTCGTTATAGCAAAAATTGCTATAAGCGGCGCTCTGATTGCAGCATTATATGAAATAGCAACAAACATCTGAATTTGAGTTATATCGTTTGTCGAGCGGGTGATAAGAGATGAGGTTTTGAATTTATTCATCTCGCCCATTGAAAATGACATAGTTTTGTTATAGACCATTTCACGAAGCCGCATCGAAACAGTTGCCGCAAGCTGCGCTGCGAAATAGGCAACAATTAGTGTTATGCCAAGTGATAAGAGTGAGAAGAGGAGCATAAGTCCGCCGTTTATCAGAATATCGCTCATCTCGCTGCCGGGAGTTTGTACAAGTTTCGTAACTTCCGCCATATAGTCAGGTATGAGTAGGTCGAGATTTACCTGCGCCACTATCGCAAAAAGCGAAATTACTAAAAATACATACTCTCGCGCTTTTAATGTTTTAATAATATTTTTCACAAATTTCCTCCTTTTAATAGCTATCTATTAATATGTAGCTATTAATTTAAAAATAAATTCAACTATTCAGATTCCAGAAAAATGCTCCCGCTAATTTTGTTTAGAAGTTCAATAAATAGCACCCTCTCAACTTCGGTGAGTGTTGACATGAGTTTAGTTTCGGTTTTTTTCATCGTCGTATTTATCTCTTCTATAAGCGAATGACCCTTTTCGGTGAGGCGGATAAGTTTTATCCGTTTATCAACTTTATCGTAGAATGTTGTTACAAATTCTTTGTTTTCAAGCCTTGAGATCATAGTTGCAACAGTTGATTGAGCGGATTTTGAGCGCTTTTCAAGCTCTTTGTAGCTCGCTGTGTAGTCAGGGAACCTGCAAAGAGAGAGGAGCAAACCGCTCTGCGGAAAGGTTAGGTCATGGGTTTTTAGATGAGTATTTCCCTCTTTTTCAAAAGCATCTTTTATCGAGCGCAAAAATCGAAATATCGCAAATTCTTCGTTCATAGTTATTCCTCCAATAATGATATTATATGCCGTTTTATGGGAAAGTCAATAGTTAGCGATTGAATTTCACATAAAAAACACAAACTAAGTGGATTTCTATGATATAATAGCTATATTATAAAGAGGGAGTGATGATATATGTTTGAAGAGAGAGTTTCGAAGATTTTTGAAAAGTTTGGAAACCATAAGATTTTCGCACTCGCAACGTCGTTTGGTGATGATGTTACGGTGCGGATGATGAGCACGATTGTTCATGATAGAAAATTTTATTTCCAGACCGATATAAAGTTCACAAAATATCATCAACTGCAAAACAATCAAAAGGTGGCGCTCTGCTTTGATAGATATCAGATTAAAGGGGTTTGCAAAGAGATAGGTCTGCCGCTTGAGGAGAAAAATGAATTTTTTGCAAAGCTGTATAAAGAGTATTCGAAATGGTCTTATGATAATTTTTCAAAAATTTCAACAGAGAGGCTTTTTGAGATAACACCGACCGAGATATACACTTGGGAATATGAGGGTGAAACACCATACCGCACAATATACGATTTCCAAAACAAAAAGGTGATTGAAGAGGCAAACCATTAGAGGGCAGTGCTATGGGTGAAAATAGAAAACCACAATCGCGACGCTAAAAATTGCCGCATAAAAAACAGGGATACAAAATAATTTTGTATCCCTATTTTTTATTTTTTTAATTTAATTAAACGAAATGCTAAAACCCTAAATAGCGCAATAGCTCGATAGGCAACATCGTTAATAGAAACAAAATTTATAACCAAAATGCTATTTATTAAACTTTGCTTTTCTTTTTTCATTGCCGATTTTGCGAAGATTTCGAACTCCACCAAAACGTTCCCATTTCTTTTCTTCAATTTCCTTGCTTGAAAGACCATCATAAGATACTTCATGTAAAAGTTTTAGATAGTTGCCCCACCGGCGTTTTTCCAAACTCCCATCTTCAATTGCCGCTAAAATAGCGCATCCTTTTTCGCTTGTATGCGAGCAATCTCGAAACTTGCAGTTTTCGGCTAAAGCTTCAATATCATCAAAAGTTTTTGATATATCAATGCTCAGGGCTCCAAGTTCTCGCATGCCAGGCGTATCAATTAAGATATCGCCATTTTGAGAGAGTAGCATCTCTCTGCCTGTAGTTGTGTGTCTGCCTTTTCCGCCTTTGCCAATATCAGCGGTTACCATCTTTTCATCTTCACCTAAAATTTTGTTGATAAGGGTTGACTTTCCAACACCAGACGAGCCTATAAAAGCTATAGTCTTCCCTGATTTTAAATATTTTGAAAGCTTTTGCTCTATATCGCCGTCAAATTTCGAGAGCGCTATGACATCTGCAAAAGATGAAACTTCCAAAACCTCATTAGTTATCTCCTCTAAATTTTGGCACAAATCGGATTTAGTGAGAATTATAACAGGTGTAGCTCCGCTATCCCAAGCGATAGTTAAATATCGCTCTAATCTGCTAAGGTTATAGTTTTCATTGAGTGACATGCAGATAAAAACTATATCAATATTTGAGGCAATCGGCTGCGCTTGTCCCTTTATGCCGACCGCACTCCTCACAAAAAGGCTTTTTCTCTCCAAAATATGATGAATTATAGCGTTGCTGTCGCCTTTGCCGACAGAAACCATAACAAAATCTCCAACAGTTGGAAACGCTGCAAGCTTTGCTGTTTCAAATCGAAATTTTCCTGAAATCTCAGCGCTTACCGCGCCTTCTGCCGTAACTATTTTGTATAGATCTTTGTGCTGAGCTAAAACTCTTGCGGCATAGAGATTTTCGTAAGAGGAAGAAAGGCTTTTATAGTAGTCGTTATATCCATATTGTTCAAGTAAATTCATAAGCTACCTCCAAGAATTAATCCTAACACAACAAAATCGTAAAAGCAAGATTTAAACGACTTCTATACCAAAAGCGTTTAAGAGAAGTATGGTGCGGAATGCTTGGGTGAGTTATATCTAAGAGTTTAGATATAGCGGTGAGTAAATGGCGCGACTATATCGGCAGTTTAGAAACAAAAAAGATGCGAGTTATAAACCCGCATCTTTATTAATTTATCGCTTATCTATCAGTTATTTAAACATAGTCAGAACTTTTGCAAGAAGCTTTGCGCAAGCCTCTACATCGCTCATGCTCACCGTTTCGCAAGGTGAGTGCATATATCTTGTTGGGATTGAGATAGCGCCGACAGGGGTGCCGCCGCGAGCTCGCTGAATTGCAGAGGTATCGGTACCGCCACCGACTAAAATCTCGTTTTGAAGCTCCATCTTAAGGGCTTTTCCTGCGTCGTATATCAAATCAACAACTGCTTCGTTGCAGATAACCGAGCTGTCCATAATCTTGTTGCAAGGGCCGCCGCCGAGCTTTGTCTCCATTTTATGACGGGTGTTTGGGGTGTCCCCTGTGAAGGTAACATCAAGAGCAACACCAAAATCCGGAGCTATATGATAGCTTGCAACGGTAGCGCCGCGAATTCCAACCTCTTCTTGAGTTGAGAAGACATAGTAGATGTCGTTATCTGTTGGGAGTGCTTCTTTTATTGCAAGAATCTGAACAACGCAGGCAATTCTATCGTCCATATAAGGGCCGAAAACCATATCGCCGTTTTGGTAGTATGGGTTTGCATAGACTGCAAAATCGCCGATAGAAATCTGCTTTAGTGCATCTTCGCGGTCTTTTGCACCGATATCTATATAGAAATCGTTTATAGTCATATCTTTTGGAGTTTTTGTATCCTCGCATGAAACAACGCCGTGCACTCCGTTTTGGAAGACAACAGGGATATTAACGATATAGTGAGGAGGAAGACCGCCAACTGATGCAAAGCGGATAAATCCTTTCTCATCTATAAATCTTGCAGCAAATCCAATTGAATCCATATGAGCTGAAGTCATGATTTTTTTGCCGCTTCCCTTTTTATGGGCAATTAGGTTACCGAGATTGTCGTAGTATGTTTCATCAACATAGTCCTTTATCTCGTTTTCAATAATCTTTGCAACTGTTTTCTCTCTGCCAGCAGGGCCGTAGCCACCGCAGATTTTTTCAATTAGTTCAAATAACATTAGAAATTTCCCTCCTTAAGTAGTGCGTTAAGTAGCTTTTTCGTAGCTTTTATATCATCTTTGCTTGCAACTGAAACTGGTGAATGGAGATATCTTGTTGCGAGCGATAGCGCAAGTGTTCGAACACCAGCACGGCTCTTATGAATAGAGCCTGAGTCGTTAGCGCCGGTCACCTGAGTTTTATGTTGCCATTTAATCTTGTTTTTATCCGCAATGCGAATACATTCACGGAAAAGATCCTCATCATAGATAGTTGCGCCATCAATAGCAGTCAGAACAACACCACTACCCGGTGAGCAGGCTTTTTCATGCTCTGCAACATCTGTTATATCTGATGCAGAAGTCGCCTCAACGATAATCGCGATATCAGGGTTTACCGTATAAGCGGCAGTTAGTGCACCGCGAAGTCCAACCTCTTCTTGGGTTGAAAATGCAAAGTAGCAATCATAAGGAAGATCGCTTTTTATAAGCTCAATTAGCATAGCGCAACCGAACCTATCATCAATAGCTTTTGCCCTTATCATATTATCGCCAAAATCAATGCTCTCGATATCGAATGTTCCGCAGTCGCCGATATTCAGGCGCCCTTCAGCCTCCGCTTTTGAGGATGCACCGATATCAATATACATGCTCTCAACTTTCGGTACCATTCTGCGCTCTTCTGCTGTTGTCATATGAGCGGCTTTAATGCCGATAACCCCTTTAACATCTCCAAAACGAACGCGGTTGCCGAGAATGACCTGTGGGTCGATGCCGCCGCATAGTCCGAACTTAATAGTTCCATCCTCAGAAAAATTCTTAACGATAAAGCCAACCTCGTCCATATGAGCTGAAAACATAAGTTTCTTTTCTGCTCTCTTCGCGCCCTTTTTAAAAGCGATAACATTTCCAATAGCATCAATCGAAACTTCGTCTACATATTCTTTTATAGTCTCTTCTATAAATTCTGCAACTCTCTCTTCGCTGCCAGAAGGCCCGTCGAGGTCGCAGAGTTTTTTAAGTAATTTATTCAAGCAAATTCTCCTTTCCGCTTAACCTCTGTATGCTTTGATATATTCTGCCATAAGAACACCGATAGATTTAACAGTCGATAGCTTAACTGACTCGACCTGTGTATGCATATATTTTAGAGGAAGCCCTATAAGCGCTACAGGAACTCCACCGCGCACCACCTGAATATGGCGGGCATTAGTTCCGGTCATCCGCTCAGCTACGTTTACAGTAACTGGAATATCATAAGCTTTCGCGATGCGGATAAGCTCATCTGTCATCTTTTTATGCAGATTCGGCCCTCTTGTGAGGGTTACGTTTGCAAATGGGGATGTATGCAGCGGGTTTGCGTCAGGTGTGTTTGCATGGGTAACGTCGATAGCTATTGCCATATCGGGGCGAACTTTATAGGTGGCAACCATAGCACCAGGGCCGCCTATCTCTTCGCTTCCGCTGAAAACAGCCACAACGTTTAAATCAAGCTCTAAATCTTTTATCAGCTCAAAGGTATGGATAATAGATGCAACACAAGCTCTATCATCAAGCGACTTTGAAACGATAATATCGGGAGTAAGATTAACAGGCTCCATATCAAATATTACACGCGAACCAACACGAACATGCTTTTCAGCCTCTTCTTTTGATTGGTATCCGATATCTATTAGCATATTTTTAAGCTCAGCTGCTTTTCCGCCGAGTGTTCTGAAAAGGTGGGGAGCTATAGTTGCGACAACTCCATTAACAACGCCTTCACGACTGATAACGAGAACAGGGGTGCCGACTAAAATGCGTGGATCGCATCCTCCGACATTAACAAAACGCAAAAATCCCTCTTTTGTTATCTCTGTTACGAGAAAACCAATCTGGTCGATATGCGCATCGAGCATAATAGTCTTTGCATTTTTATTTTTTGAATACTTATAAGCGATAGCATTGCCAAACGGATCAATATACCCTTCGTCAACATACGGCTTTATGAGTTCGAGCGCAACGGCAGCGGCGTTCTGCTCATATCCCGAAATGCCATCTGCAGCGCACAATTTTTCAATAATTTCCTTCATCTAAATTTCCTTTCATATCATATTAGGTAACGTTTTACCCAGTAAATACACTTTCTTAATTATAGACCTATGAAAGATATATGTCAACAAAGATAGTGTGAACAAATGGGGTGAAAACAAAACTTTTGAGCTTGCTTTATAGCGGGGCAGTTGACTGCTTCCAGAGCACCGCCGCCCACAGCCCTCGCACCCTTTGGGTGCGAGGCTCGGCATAAAATTCCGAGCAGGCGAGGGGAACCCTCGCCGCTGTGGGCGGCGGCGCTCTGCACATCAATCTGCACGCTACTCTGCACGACAATATCCCATCAAGGTCGCGATAATATTTTTTAACAGAAAACTAATTAATAGGTCATAAAAAATAAAAGACTACCGCACCGAGTGGTATTGCACAAACGGTGAAGCAGATTGCAAAAATCACCGCTTGTCGTGAGCGCAAAATATCCGTATTTCGGATTATTATGCGATATCTCTACAAATCAGTTTGTGCATTACGAAACCTCTCGATAGTGCGAAAGCCTTTTTATAACGCTGAAAATATCCAAAGTAGCGCTCTGTCTCTGCTTAATTTTTTAAAACCAGCCCTAATTTTTATCCCCCGAAAGATAGCTGTTATACTCTTGCAAGAAAGTTGAGACAAATGCAAGGTCAACGAACTTATAGTCTTTGAAAAACTCTTCGCTCTCTTTTAGTTTCTCTTTTCTGTCCGATTGAAACTGCGAGAGGAGTGCAGTACCTCTTGGTGATAGCTGAAAGAATATCTTTTGGCGATTAATTGCAAACTCGCTTTTTTCCAAAAGATCCGCCGCCATAAGCTTTTTAATAACCTTGCTTATCGCTCCTTTTGTCATTGATGTCACCTTTGCGATTTCCGTTACCGTCGGCTCTTCTGCCTGCGAAATAGCCTCGAGAACCACCATAAATGTTTTGTTATAACCACCCTCTGGCCAAAAAAGCTCCTGTTGCATCTTCGCTATCTTCTCGATAAGCTCAATAAGTTTTTTATTCATACCAGCACCTCCATTTATTTAAAGTTTCTCACCTGTTCTTATTATATTAATACGCTGTTTCCATGTCAACAAAAAATGATAATTTTTCTGCTTCGTAACAAAAAATTCATCTTAATTTTATGGTGAAATGTGGTATAATATTAAGAAAATGGAGGTATAACTATGAAGATATTCGTCGGAAGTGATATTCACGGCTCACTATATTACGCAAAAGAGATGGTTAAAGCATTTGAAAGGGAGGGAGCAGAGAGGCTTGTTTTGCTCGGAGATCTGCTATACCATGGCCCGCGCAACCCGCTAACAAAAGACTACAATCCAGCAGAGGTTGCAAAGCTTTTAAATGAGTATAGCGATAGAATTTTAGCTGTTCGCGGAAACTGCGACAGTGAGGTTGATCAGATGATACTTGATTTTCCCATAATGGCAGACTATGCTCTGCTACCTATCGGAGAGAGCACTGTTTTTATAACCCATGGGCATCTATATAACCTTGAAAACCACCCTAAAATTGCAAAGGGAGATATCCTGCTCCATGGTCATACCCACGTGCCAGTTATAACAAAAACCGACTCATTTACCTATCTAAATCCCGGCAGCATCTCCCTCCCAAAAGAGAATAGCGACAATAGCTATATGATTATCGAGGGCGATAAATTTATCTGGAAAAAGCTTGATGGCGAGATTTATAAAGAATTTTCGGTATCGGCGGCATTATAATGGATTTTATCTTAGAGAATATATATATTATTCTGTCGGTACTGTTTGTTTTTGCGATGATTTTTCTCTATCTTCAAAACAACATACTGACAGTTAAATCAATTATTATCAAAAAAAATAATCTGCCAAAATCGGCAGACGGTATCCGTGTTTTGCAGATATCTGACCTACACAGCAAACGTTTTAAACGGGGACAGAGCGCTTTAATTCACAAAATCAAATCGCAAAAACCCGATATAATCGTAATCACCGGTGATATTATCGACAGGAGAAGGTTTGATATCTATCCTGTTATCGAGCTTCTCTCCGGCATAAAAGATATAGCTCCTATATATTATTCCCCCGGAAATCACGAGGGATGGAGTGGGCGCTATGATGAGGTTTGCGCAGTTTTAAAGCAGTTTTCGGTAAATATTCTTGAGAATAGCAGCGTTGAAATTAAAAAAGGAATAGATGCAGCTATAAATATAAACGGAATTCTCGACCCCGCGTTCGACCTACCCGAGGGTAGCGGAGTTGAAAAAAGCAATGCAAAGACTCTGGAATACCTAAAATCGTTTGAAATAAGCGATAATTTCAATATAACCCTATGCCACCGCCCCGAAGCGGTAGCCCTTATTTCAAAAGATATGGGGGATATCGTCTTTTCAGGGCATGTCCACGGAGGGCAGGTACGGATATGGCCGCTCGGTGGGCTTTATGCGCCGGGACAAGGGATACTGCCAAAGTACGACAGTGGTAGATATGAAATAGGAAAAACCACCCTTATCGTCAGTAGAGGTCTTGGGAACAGCCTATTTCCGTTTAGGGTTTTTAATCTTCCACAGCTTGTTTTAGTAACCCTTAAAACTATTTAATATAAATTAGGCATGTAGGGCATCCTTGCCCTACGCCATAAGATAAAGCTATAAATAAACGTAGCGAAGCGGAGATTATTTATATTATATGAGCTATGCGAATATAATATAAATTTGCCGTTTGTCCGGTTGCCACACAGTGGCGAGGACAAGGCATTAAGATAAGTTTATAAATAATCATAGCGAAGCGGAGATTATTTATAATATCTGTATATGCCACGCGTCGTGTGGCATAGCGTATTTCAAAGAACCGGGCACCTGTTCTAAATCTGTGATTTAGTAAACAGGTCGAGTTATTTATATTAGCATCGCTAATATAAACGCTTATTGTATTGGTTTACGGCTCGCCGCCGAGCGGCAACCGCCGCAAATACCTAATAAATAATCCTCTCGGATTATTTATATTTTGCGTGGTTTTGGTTTTCGTAAATCTTTCAGCTATTTCGTAGGGACATGGCTTGCCATGTCCGTCAAATACATGCAAACTTTGCGGTCACCCCTCTTGCAATATTGTCGCACTTTTCGCAGTAGCTCAAATTATCTCTTGCCAAATTGTCGTGGCTCTCGCTTTGCTTCGCCCCACTCTGTTTGGCGGCGCTTCATTCCTTTCGCTTTATCTGCCGCAGGCAGCGCTCAGTCATTCACTCTGTATTGCGGCGCTTCGCTTCTTTTTGTAGGTATTATTTTACCCGGTCGCTCACAGGTGAGCTCTCTCGTATCGATAGCCACCGGCTATCGACGCTTTATCCGCCACAGGCGGCGCTCATCCGCTCACCGTGACCCTACATCATAACAGATAAATTTTCGAACCCCCAGTGAAGCGAAGCTTATTTATAGTAATACAGTTTGGAGATGATAAGATGATGGATAGTAACAATATTATGGATAACAAAAATATAGAGACGGTTGACTGTCTTGGTGATGTCTGCCCTGTCCCGATAATTAAGCTTAAAAATAAGCTCTCGCAGATAGAAGCGGGTAAAACCATTATGATAGTTACAGACCATAGCTGCGCAACTACCAATATAGCAGATTTTTGCAAAATTCATAAACTAAACCAAACTGCAACTGAAGTTTTAAACGGGGTTTGGGAGATTGTTGTTAGCAGATAGTTCCGCTTAGTATCTTCTCGAGATACGAAACGGTTTTATCCTTGCCTGCAGCTTGGTTTGCGCTATCTCGCTCTGTTACAGCATAATAATCCGCCGTGAGATTTAAATCTTCGCAACTAACTATTCGGAGCTGTTTATAATACAGCTCTTTTTTTATTGCCATGTAGGGCAAAAAGGCAACGCCAAACCCATTTAATACAGAGAGCTTCATAGATTCCGCTGTATCAACAGTATATAAAACTTGAAGTCTGCTTTTATCAATTTCAGAGAGGGTGAGTTGTTTTGATAAGATATAGCCTGTTCTATGGTTATCTGCAAGCATTATAAAGGGATATTTATAGATATCCTCTTTTTCAATAGCTTTTGGTATTTCAAAAGAGCTACTGCAAACGAGGAAAAATTCATCGGAAAAAACTTTATGGTAACGCAGTCTTTTATCTCGTGTTTTGCCGATAACTATCCCTAAATCTCCCGCCCCTTTTATTATTTTCTCTTCGATATCGGTGCTATGCGCCGTCTCGATTTCAAGGGAGTAATCGGGAAATTTATTTTTGAAGTGGTAAAAGGTGCATGGAAGCGCATAGGCAGCGGGAAAAGCAGTTGAAAAAATCCTTATTGCTTCGTTTGAATTATTCAGTTTATCTATCTCAAAAACAATACCGTTATAAGACTCTAAAATAGCGGTAAAATGCTTATAGGCAATCGTTCCTGCAACAGTTGGAACTATTCCCTTATGGCTTCGAAGCAGCAGTTTTGCGCCAAAATTATTCTCAAGAGTTTTTATCTGCTGGCTTAGTGCCGACTGGCTTAAATTACATCGCTCTGCCGCCGCAGATATGCTACCGAGCTTTATAGTTTCTATGTAGGAAATAACATGTTCTATATTCATCGTCGCTTACCTCAAAGTAATTAAATTTTGGCTTCTTGAATAATTATATCATATATACTTATTAAAGTCATAAGTTTTTCTTATATTCTATTAATAATTTATATAACCGAACTAAAAGCAACTATGATACAATATTAACAAAGTTTTATAAAGGAGGAGATTACTATTTCAGAGTTAAACCAATCAGAACAAACCTCAGCGATAAAACGTTCACGTGCACCGCGTAAACCGAAGAAGAGCCAAATACCATATGCGATAATATTACTTATCGGAATAATAGCATTCGGCTACTTCCTATCGGGCAGTAGTGATAAGCTACCGGTATATTGGGGATTTGGAATTGCCTTTGGGTACATACTGCAACGTTCAAGATTTTGTTTTACCGCGGCATTTCGTGATCCATGCATAACCGGAAGTACCTCGGTAACAAGGGCGGTACTTGTTGCATTAGCGCTTGGCAGTGTTGGCTTTGGAGCTATAAAGCTCGGAGTAGAGTTATCTGGTGGCGAGAGCATTAGTATGCAGAGCGTTTCACCTATTGGAATTCCACTTGTTATTGGCGCTGTGATGTTCGGTATTGGCATGGTTATCGCCGGTGGATGCGCATCAGGTACTGTTATGCGAGTTGGCGAAGGATTTACCATGCAGATGTTATCCCTTGTGTTTTTCGTTGCAGGTTCTCTATGGGGGGCGCACGATATGGGCGCATTCTGGAGTTCACTTAACGAAAACGCACCAAAAATTTTCCTACCTGACCTCTTCGGCTGGTTTGGCGCAATAGTTATACAGGGCGGCATTATAGTCCTACTCTATATAGCGGCAAGAAAATGGCAGAAGAAAAAGATGGGAAGCGAAGAGTAAGAAAAATAAAAAATAAAAATAAAAAGGAGTAAATTATTATGGCAGAATTTAATTTAGATTGTTTAGGCGAGGCTTGTCCGGTACCACTTATTAAAACAGAGAAAAAACTTGGAGAGCTTGCTATTGGGGATATTCTTGTTATAGCAATAGACCATAGCTGTGCTATGAAAAATGTGCCTGAATGGGCTCGTAAACAGGGGCACAACGTTGAAATCGAAGAAGTAGACGATGGCGAATGGGAAATAGTAATTGAAAAAACTAAATAAATTGGAGGGTTTGCTTTGAAAGAATTTTTTATAAATCTTGGCAAGAACCCGATATACAAAAAACTTGCATCAGAGCCGCTGACATATGTTGCGGGTGCTGTCCTTCTCGCTATCTTCCAGATAGCTCATATAGCTTCTCTTGGAAGCGCTTGGGGAGTTACAAGTACATTTGCAAACTGGGGCGCTTGGGTATTTGAGCTTTTTGGCGGAGATACAAGCAGCTGGGCCTATTTTGCATCAGAGAGCTCACAGGCAAGGCTTGCCGCAGGGGTTTTGGCAGATGGTGGTTCGATTCGAAATTTCGGTATTATATTTGGAGCGCTTTTATCAACCCTTCTTGCTTCGCAGTTTAAGCTAAAGAAGATAAAATCGGTAAGACAGGTGGTCGCAGCGGTACTCGGCGGACTGCTAATGGGCTATGGCGCAAGACTTGCGCTTGGCTGTAATATCGGGGCGTTTTTCTCGGCTATATCGGCGTTCTCGCTTTCGGGATGGGTTTTTGCTTTATTCCTATTGGTGGGAGCATTCTTCGGAAGCAAGTTGCTTGCTAAATATTTTATGTAGATATAACGGAAGGGATTATAAATGGAAAAGAAAGTTGAGCGGTATGATGTCGTTATTATAGGTGGGGGTGCGGCAGGTATGACAGCAGGTATCTACTGCGGTCGTGCAAAGCTAAAGACGCTACTTATAGAAAAATCTCTTGTTGGAGGTTTAGCAACATATACAGCTGAAATCGAAAATTACCCCGGTTTCCCTGAAGGGTCATCTGGAATTGAACTCATGAATGCATTCCAAAAACAAGCTAAGCGTTTTGATGTTAAGTTTAAGCTAACTGATGTTAAATCGGTCGATTTGGAAGGCGAGATAAAAAAGGTTGAAACATTCAGAACCACCTACGAAGCAAAGGTTGTTATCGTTGCGAGCGGTGGAAAACCAAGACTTACAGGCGCTGCAAATGAGGATAAATACCTCTATGATAAGGGCATCTCATTCTGCGCTACCTGCGACGCTGCGGCTAATACCGATAAGACGGTTATGGTTATCGGCAGTGGTGACGCCGCTATTGAAGAGGGTATGTTCCTCACGAAATTTGCAAAAAAAGTTATCGTTTCGGTTATGCATGATGAGGGTAAGATGGACTGCAACGAGATAGCGAAAGCGCAGGCTCTTGCAAATCCAAAGATGGAATATATTTGGAATACCGTTGTCGATAGTTTCCAGGGCGACGAGCATCTCAATACTGTTGTGCTAAAAAACTTAAAGACAAATGAGAAAATCGAAGTGCCGGTTGATAGCTGTTTTCTCTTTATCGGATATATCCCAAATACCGAGATATTCAAAGGTATTCTTGATATGGATAGAGGCGGTCAGCTTATAACAAACGAGAAGATGGAAACAAATGTACATGGAGTTTTTGCGGCGGGCGATGTTCGCGAAAAATTCCTAAAACAGGTTGCAACTGCCGTTGGAGACGGAGCAATAGCTGGGTATAGTGCTGAGAAGTTTATAGCTGAGTCGGAGGTTTATGAAGAGCAACTTCTAAATCACGGAAAACCTTCACTTGTCTATGTTTATAACGCATCAGATGCCCCATCAAGAGAGCTGCTCTCGCTCTTTGAAGAGTTCGAGCAAGAGAACAGCAAAATAAAAGTCACCCCGATTGATACCTATAAATCGGACGGACTTGCAAAAAGGCTTGGTGTTAGCTCTATGCCATCTGCTGTTTACCTAAACAACTCAGAGGTTATATCGAAAGTAAGCGGTGGGATGATAACTAAAGAGTCGCTCGTAAACCTTTGCAAATAGCGTGTAGTATAAAAAAGTCCGCTTTACGGCGCATACTGTTAAAGATACTATTAAAACTATAAGTTTTTTATGCATTCAATAGACTGCGTCTATTTTCATCTACTTTTTGACTGCGAGCGTCAGTAGCCAGTGGCTACTGATACAAGTGAGTGAACCTGTGAAC
>CAYJGN010000034.1:0-21467 GCA_964369635.1 uncultured Oscillospiraceae bacterium | reverse complement strand
AAGAGAGCACATCCTACTTTCACGTCAGGTTGGCGTTCCTTACATCGTTGTATTTATGAACAAAACTGACCTTGTTGATGACCCAGAGCTAATTGATCTCGTTGAGATGGAAATCCGTGAGCTACTTTCAATGTACGATTTCCCAGGCGACGATATCCCAATAGTTAAAGGTTCTGCTTTCAAGGCTCTTGATAGTGCTGCTACTGATCCAACAGTTCCTGAGTACGCTTGTATTCTTGAGCTTATGGATGCTGTTGACAGCTATATCCCAACTCCAGAGAGAAAGAAAGATCTTCCTTTCCTAATGCCAGTTGAGGACGTTTTCACAATCACAGGCCGTGGTACAGTTGCTACAGGTAGAGTTGAGCGTGGACAGGTTAAAACTGGAGACGAAGTTGAGATCATCGGTCTAACTGACGAGAGAAAGAAAACAACAGTTACTGGCGTTGAGATGTTCAGAAAAACTCTTGACTACGCTGAGGCAGGCGACAACATCGGTGCGCTTCTTCGTGGTGTAGGTAGAGAAGATATCGAGCGTGGACAGGTTCTTTCACAGAATGGTTCAATCGACCCACATACAAAATTCCACGGCAACGTGTATATCCTTAAAAAAGAAGAGGGCGGCCGTCATACTCCGTTCTTCAACAACTACCGTCCACAGTTCTACTTCAGAACAACAGACGTTACTGGTGTTGTTTCTCTTCCTGATGGTATCGAGATGTGTATGCCTGGCGACAACGTTGAGATGGACGTTGAGCTAATCACACCAATCGCTATCGAAGAGGGTCTACGTTTCGCTATCCGTGAGGGTGGACGTACAGTTGGTTCAGGCGTTGTTACTAACGTTAACGTGTAAGAGCTAATAGACTTTTAGTTTATAATAAAAAACGAGAGGATTTCCTCTCGTTTTTTTTGTGTAGTAATGGTGGGGGATATATAACAAAACACAGAAGCTGCAAAATTATAGTTGAGAGCTACGGTACTGCTGTTTAAAAGTGGAGATAAAAGTTGGATGATAGGTAAGTTATTCTCTTCGGTGAGGTAGTTTTTGTTTGAGATTTTATGATGGTCTGCGCAGTAAGCGCCGCCCCGAAATAGCGAATCGAGTGATTCGCTATGCTCGCACGAAGTGCGAGCAAACCCACCGTGGTGGGTTTGTTTCGGGGCGGTGCGATGCTCCTTACGGTGATATTAGAGCTGTAAAGAATCTAACTTATCTGCAATTTGCAAGAATAAAAATTGCATTATTTTAAAAAACAGGTTGACATATGGGCAGTTTTATAATATAATCATTGAGAATAAACGAGGTATTATTATGAAAAGAACAGCTAACTTTCTAAACAGCATTCTGCTCAGCAGCGGTATTATTATCGGTGTTTTGTTCTGCTGCGTTGTGCTTTTCCTATAAAGCCGAAAGAGGTAATTTACCTTGCAGCAGAAAAGCTGCAAGGTTTTTTTATTGAAAAAATGGAGGTAATGAAAATGAAAAACGCAAAAAACAGAAATCTAATGCTTGTTGCAACGGTAGCTATCCAGCTTTGTCTTGGTATCTGCTATGTATGGAGTGTGTTCCAAACAGGTATTGCAAACACTATTTTTGGTGGAGATAATCAGGCGGCAGGCCTATCCTACTCGATTATGATACTAACGCTATCATTTGGTAGTATACTCGGCGGTATGCTTGTTAAAAAGTATTCGCTAAAATATGTTGTTATGGCTGGAGGTATTCTGATTGCGGCGGGATTTTTCATCGCTTCGTTCACAACAGCGGCAACCCCTTGGCTTATCTGGGTAACATACGGTGTTATGGGCGGATTTGGTATAGGTCTTGCCTACTCGACAACTATATCGGCAACACAGAAGCTTTTTCCTGATAAAAAGGGTCTTGTAACTGGAATTATAGTTGCTTCAATCGGTATAAGTGGCGTTATCTTTACACCGCTTGCAGAGTATCTCATATCGGCAAATGGTGGGCAAGGAGTTGGAGAGCTTCCAACATTCAGAGTTCTTTCATATATATTCCTTGTGGTTGTAACGGCTGGTTCATTATTTCTATTTAATCCAGAAGAGCCTGAGGTTGCGGCAAGTGGCGATTCAGAGTCTGCGTTTAAAGCTCTTGGAAAGCTCGACTTCTACCTTGTAACTCTATCGATGATGCTTGCATGTATTGGTGGCCTTATGATGATAGGGTTTGCAAAACCGATAGCAGTTGGAAGAGGACTTGCAGAGGTTGCGGCTGTTGGCGTTCTTATCATTTCTGTATTTAATGCGGTTGGTCGACTTGCTTCCGGCGCTATCTCTGATAAGCTTGGGCGTGTTCGAACACTTATGCTTCTTATGATAGTGGCGACTGTTCTATCGCTTTCGGTAAACATCGTTTCAGGATATGCTATATTTGCGGTTATTGCGGCAATCGGTTTCTGCTATGGTGGTCTTCTATCGAACTTCCCAACACTAACAGCTGAGGTTTTCGGTGCTCGTAATATGGCTATAACCTATGGTATGGTGCTTGTTGGATTTGGATTCTCGGCGGTTATCGCTTCAAACATCGGTGGATATTTCGCAAACCTCGCAGCAGATGATATCTCGCTTATGGCGCCTGCGTTTGTAATAGCGGCGAGCTGCTCGGTTGCAGGACTATTACTACTTCTTCTATTAAACAAAAGGATGAAAAAGGCGAACGGATAGTTTTCTGGTGAAATTTATACAAAAAAGCTCTCTCTCTCGGTATCGAGGGAGAGGGTTTTTATGAAATTCGGATATTTCAAAAAAAATATTTGAAAAAATGGATGTTTCATTATATAATAATAATTACTTTATTTTATTACGGATGGGCGGAGAGAAATGTACGAGAAGGTGTTTGTCGAAATCGGTGGAGTTCGACAAGGGATGTTTATGCAGGAAGGTGGCGAAGATAAGCCGATTCTTCTTTTTTTACACGGAGGGCCAGGGTCCCCTGAAGTGACATTCAATCATCTTTACCCAACAGGACTTGATAAGTATTTTACAGTCTGTTGGTGGGAGCAACGTGGTAGTGGTATTTCATATGATAAAAGTATGGATAAGAGCTGCATGAGCGTTGAGCTACTACTTTCAGATACTATAGAAATAACAGAATATCTTCGGGATAGATACGGAAAAGATAAAATTTATCTTATGGGACATTCTTGGGGAAGTCTTTTAGGGGTTTTAGCGGCTTCTCATTCACCGCATCTTTACCATGCATTTGTGGGCATTGGTCAGGTTGTTAATATTGCGAAAAGTGAGCAGATGGGATATGAATATATGCTCGATGAGCTCAAAAAAGCAGGTAGTCGATGGAGAATACGCAGACTAAAAAAACACGAGAGTGTTAAGCGCGGTGAGAGCGATTTTAAATATTTAAACACGATAAGATGCAGTCTTTTAAATCAGCTTGGTGTTGGTTATATGCGAAATGAAAAGGCTATTGCGAGTTTGTTTAAAGAGCTTCTTTATTTTGGTCAGTATACAATCCGCGAGAAGATAAGCTATGTTCGTGGAATTTCCTTTTCGCTCGGGGCGCTTTGGGACGATATCTACAACCTTGATTTGATGAAGCTTTATAACAAATTTGAAATCCCAGTCTACATACTGCACGGGCTATATGATATTCAAGTTTCCTATTCTTTAGCGAAAGATTACGCTGATATGATTGAGGCGCCTGTTGTTGGTTTCTATACATTTGAAGAGTCTGCGCACAGCCCTTGCTTTGAAGAGATACCGAAGATGTGCGAGATAATAGAGAAGGATGTTTTAAAGGGTGTAGCAACACTTGCAGATAAATAGAATATTTTTTAATATTATAAAAAGAAAAAGAGCTGTTTTGACAGCTCTTTTTCTTTTCCGAACTTTGCATTTTAAGGGGTTTTAAGTTTATAGCATTAGAATGCTACTTTGCCAATTAGCGTTTTCATAAACTCTATTGCTGTTTTAAAGCTTTCGATTTCTAATCTTTCGTTGTTTGAATGTATTGTACCGTAATCAATACTCTGAGATATTAAAGGTGAGAACTTATAGATATTTTTGCAGACAGGAGAATATTTTTTAGAGTCAGTCCCTGCTACCATAGTATACGGCATAGGTATAATGTTTGGCATCGTCTCTTCAATAGTTTCGGCAATAGCATTGTAATAAAAATTGCCAACAGGGCTTATTGCGGATGCTTCAGATGCATAGGTAAGCTCAATCGAAACACCCTCAGGGACGAGGTCTTCAAGATGTTTTTGAAGTTCTGCTAAATTATTGTGCGGAGCGAGACGGCAGTTTATAAGAGCATAAGCCTTCTCGGGTAGGATGTTATGCGATGGAGAGCCTTCCGCTTTTGTTGCAGCGAAGGTGGTTTTAACGAGAGCTGCCGTATAGCTATTTGATAAGAGAAGCTCTACCGCCTCATTTTCATCTGCAAATTTTTTGCCGGATAGCTTTGAGAGCTCCTCGATAAATATCTTTGCAACTTCATTAAGATGAGGTGGAAGGGGATTTTCTTCAACGAGGCTCACCGCTTTGCAGACAAGACCAAGGGCGGTATTTGGAGGTGGGGTTGATGCGTGCCCACCAGCGCTCTTTGAGGAGAGGATGATATCGGTATAACCTTTTTCATTACAAGCTATAAGGCCAAGCGTTTCGTCGATGCCAAACCTATCACCAGTTACAACTCCGCCGCCTTCATCAAATAGGAAATCGAGCGTTATATTATGGTTTTGCAACATAGAACAAATACCATAAGCGCCTTCGCCAGGACCTGAGGGAACTTCTTCGTTATGGCCGAAAAAGAAGAATATATCTCTCTTTGGTGTTTTGCCTTCTTCAATATAAGAGTTTAGGGCATCGACTGTTGCGATAAGCTGACTCTTCATATCAAGCGAGCCTCTACCATAAATATATTTATCGGTTATTTCGCCAGAGAATGGGGGATAGTCCCACATATCAAGGGTGCTATCTTCAACAGCTACCACATCCATATGAGATAGAAAAGCGACCGGGTTTAGCGTATCATCGCTACCTTTAAGGCGTCCTGCGAGCGAATAGCCGCAGACCATCTTGAAATCCATAGCGTTATAAAGCTTTGGATACCGTTCATTTAAAAGATTTGAAAATTCAATAAACTTGGCATAGTCTCTTTTTAGTGGGTCGGTATAAGAGACGGTTTCAATTTTAATAGCATCGCTTAAATTTTTAATTGCACTGTCCATAGGTTCCTCCTAATCTGGTAATAATTTGGTTAACTGTTCTTTTCAATGAATTTCAAAATCTCCTCTTTACTGCAAACTCCACCAACAGCACCCATAAATGTTACAGAATGGGCAGCAACGGCATTTGCGAATTTCGCGGCTTCAACAGGGGTATATCCACTTGTTATTGCATAGGTAAAACCTCCAGCAAAGCTATCTCCAGCGCCTGTAGTATCTATGGCATCAACCTTTATTCCTTCAATTTCAAACGATCCTTCGCTTGTATAAACGTAAGCGCCATCACCGCCTTTTGTGCAGATAACTGCATTTGCGTTTCTTGCAAGAAGATACTGCGCCGCATCTTCTTCTACCAAAGATGAATATCTATCATAGCTATATATATTAAATATAGGGTAGGTTGCTTTTTTAGCAAGCTCTATTCTTTGCTCAGTATCATATAGGCAATCGCAATCGAGGACGATTGTCTTTTTATTCTGTACAAGCTCATCTATAACTTCAAGTCCATCATCAAAGAGAGATGCTATCGAAACCATGGTGTATAAAGCGTCAGAAGAGGATAACTCACTTAAAAAACGCTTGAAATGACCGACTCTCGGCCTTATAGCCTCAACAATTATGATAACCCTCTCGCCGCTTTGATGAAGCATAATTAGAGCTTTTGAATTAACTGCATTATCATCATGGATAACGTTGCTATCATCAATGCCATAATTTTTAAACTGCTCTGATATGAATTTTCCATCGGTTGTTTGCTTATTCATTATATCAAACATAGAAACATGGCTTCCAAGTCCTGCTGCCATAGCTGCCATATTAAAGGTGGTTCCACCCATAAAACTGCCACCATCTTTAGCGAAAATCTTATCGCCAAGCTCTGCCCAGTTTTTAATATTAAAATATGAATCAACAGTTCCGCCGCCTATAACTGCAATCTTGCCGCTCATATCTCGCATAGCTCCTCTGCGAGTTTTAGAAGGTTTATGTTATTTTCGCGGTCTATCATCTCTGCCCAATGGGGAGGAAAGTTTGAAACACCTGAAAAGGCACCTGCAACAGCACCTGCCATAGTTGCAACGGTATCGGTATCATCACCGATATTAACACCACCGAGCATTGCAAGCTTTGCATCACCCTGCGCTGCTACGAAAAGACCGATAGTGGCAGGAATAGCTTCAGCGGTCATAAGTCCGCTTCCGATTATCTCGCCGATTTCATAAATTGCCTTTTTAATATCTCCCTTACAACTCTCACCTATCTGCGCTGCAAGCGCTATTCTCCTTGAAACAGAGGGACCTGCGAGCCTTGCGGCTATTCTGCCACCCTTTTCATATCCTACTTCAGCGCCATAAATTGCCGCTTTTACAACCGAATCTATTGTTGCGTTCTCTCTCATAGCAGCAGCTGTTGCAGCGGCTATCGCGCAACCGCCTGAAATGGCTATATCATTTTTATGTGTGGGTAAAATCATCGTTATGGCATCATTAATAGCTTTATCTATATCGCCGCCAGATACAAGTCCCACAGGAGCTATTTTCATACCGGCTCCATTTGTTGATTTTCCATTTTGGCAGACGAGAAAATCAAGGTGCTCAGGAGGATTTTCAATTCCAATAATATCATTTACAGCTCTACGCGTTGAGGGGCCGGCATATTCGTAATACTGGGTTTTGCTCCAAGTTACAAGCGCATCGTTTGCTGTTTCAGTATCTATTTTGCCGCTCCGTACTATCGCTTTTGCGGTATAATAAGCGAGTGAGAAATCATCGGTTAGGTAGCCTTTTGGTTTGCCTCGAAGAAAAGTATCGTCTGGATTATCTTTAAAATCTTCAACAAACCCACCGAAATATTCAGAAATTCTCTCGCGACTACGACATTCAGTAGCGCCACCCATTGCATCTCCGACCGCTGCAGCTAATAAAGAACCATAAATTTTGTCTAATTTTTTCATCAAAAAACTCCTTTTTTTCTACTTTTATTATAACATATCAAAATTTTTTATATAATGGGTACGCTATACAAGAATAAATTATTAATTTATCTATTTCGGCTATAAGAAAAACACATTATATTTACTGTAAATCTCACAGCAGAAAAACACTTTTGAAAAAAGTGTTTTTCTGCTGTGGACAGTTGTTTTCAGTGATTCTGAGAATATTTTTTAGGTTAAACATTTTAGCACTGATATTATTTTGAAAATCAAAATAATTATTTATTTTCGATAAATTTATAAGTTGTTTTCAGCTGATAGGTTTTATGCGTGAAAAAGCGCGACGGTGAAACCGACGCGCTTTTTGAGTGTAACTGTTTAAAACTTTTAATCTTTTGCGCGGCTCAAAATATCAACTATCATATTTGCGAACTTCTCTTCGTCTGTATCGAGAGCAACATAGCAGTTTTTAGGGTAGACTGGATATGCTCTTGTATCGCAGATTGTTTGGCCATCGGAAACACCGCCGCCAAAATCAATATCAACTCGCATAAACTGAGTTGTTATTACAGTTGGGTCGATTAGATAAGCTATGCAAAGTGCATCATGCATAGGGGCGATATCAGGGCGATGAAGAGGTTGCATTAAATTGTATGCCTCAACTCGCTCATCTATCATATCAGCTGCGAATGCCGCTGCTTTTGTTCCCATATCGCGAAGTATCTTTGAATGTTTTGGCTCAAGGTTTGCTTTGTGGGTTGCGTCAAGTGGGCAGAGGGTTATTTTAGCACCACAAGTCAAAACGATTTGCGCAGCTTCTGGGTCGATAAGAATATTAAATTCTGAAGCTGAAGTTGAGTTTCTCTGATCATGTCCGCCGCCCATTATAACTATCTCTTCGATATAGTCAACTATAGTTGGGTCTGCACGAAGAACCATAGCGATATTTGTTAGTGGGCCGACAGGTACAAGAGTTACCTTCTCGCCTGCATTTTTAATTGTTTTAATATACCATGTAACATAGTTTTCATCGACAACTTTTGAAACTGATGGAGCTATCGTATCGAGGTATTCACCGTGGTAGTGCACTTCGTTTCCATCTGCGTCAACCCCTTTTCCGTGACCTTCCATAACCATCATTCTACGAGGATCAAGTGTTGCTACAAGCGGGGTTTTAGCACCCATGACAACTGGAACATCTGATTTTAAAAGATCGATAACTCGAAGGGTGTTTTCAGTAGTATTTGGGAGCGGTTGGTTGCCGTTTACCGAGACAACACCAAGAACATCAAAATGCTCAGGTGAGAGAATAGCGGACATTATTGCTACCGCATCATCACTTCCGGTATCAACATCAAGTATTATTTTTTTCTTTGTACTCATCTCTTATCCCTCCATCGCTTCTTTTAGAATATCGCCTATAATTCTGCCAAAAAGCTCTGCGTCGCCATCGAGGGCAACATATGCATTTTTCGGTAGAACATTTAGCGTTCTTGTATCGCAGACTGTCTGCCCGTCACCAAAGCCGCCTGATGTATCAACATCAACTCTCATATGGCGAACGTCTTTTAAAACTGCTGGATTTAGAAGATAGCAGATACAAACAGCATCGTGCACTGCAACAACATCATCAGATGCCATCGGTTGGCTTCCTCTATATGCCGCACATCTCTTCTCAATCATCTCAGCTATAAATTCGCCTGCTCTGCCATAGTTTTTATACTCTTCGGCATTTGCAAGTGAAAGGGTTGCTTTATGGGTGCAATCAAGTGGTACGAGGGTTATTTTGGCGCCGCAAGTCATAACTATCTGCGCAGCTTCTGGATCATACCAGATATTAAATTCTGATGCAGAAGATGAGTTGCGAACAAGGTGTCCACCGCCCATTATAACTATCTCTTCGATATTCTCGGCGATTGAAGGCTCGATTAGCAGAGCGATTGCAAGGTTTGTGAGCGGGCCTACAGGTACTATTGTTATCTTCTCTTTAGCGTTTTTGAGAAGATTTATATAGTAAAAAGGAGCGCTTATATCTTCAATTTTGTTTTTTGCTTCGGGGAGCTGTAAGTAAGCCTCATGAACTCTTACAGGATTTCCGTTTTCATCGAGAGTTGGAGCGAGCTTTTTAATTTTTTGGCGGTATGGGTTTAGATGAGCGGCTATTGGCCCTTGAACACCTTTATATACAGGTATATCCATACCGAGCATCTGCACTACGCGCAGGCTATTTTCAGTTGTGTTCACAAGCGGCTGGTTGCCTGCAACACTGCAGACAGCGAGCAGGTCTATATCCTTTGATAGCGCAGCCGCTATTATAGCTACCGCATCATCTGAGCCTGTGTCCACATCGAGCACTATTTTTCTTTTCTCTGACATTTTTACTCCTCCTGTTGTTTATTAAATCGTTTTTTATTTCGCTATCTTAAATTATATCAAAGGGGAGCGCTCTCTTCAATAGCGATAAAAATATTTTACTATTTGCATAAAAAAACATTACCTATTTTGGATGGTGTAAAGGTAATGGATTTTTGATTTATTTAGTTTTATAAAGCTTAAACACGCTTGGCTATTAGGTATTTTGTTTTTATACCCCGCTCCTCAAATTCCTCTTGGTGTTCGGTTTTAGGGGAGATGATTTCTGGGTAATCTGACAGGTTATCTATTCTAAAGGTTATCTCATAGCCTGCCTCATTAAAGCTCTCGATACTCTCTTCAAAGAAAAGGTCATCATCTGTTTTAAAAACTACCTCGCCGCCAATAGATAAAAACTGCTTATAATTTATTAATTGCCGCTCATGGGTGAGGGCTCTTTTTTTGTGCCGGACTTTTGGCCAGGGGTTTGAGAAGTTTAGATAAATTTTATCGGTTAGAGTCTCTCCGCTCCAGAGAAGTGGCAGCCTTGTTAAATCATAAGCCATTAGTCGGATGTTCGGCGGGTTTTTCTGATAGTTTGTTTCAATTTCGCGCTTTGCAGAGCCTAAAATATCATTTTTTATATCGACTGCTAAGAAGTTTTTATCGGGGTGCAGTTTTGCCATTTGGTAGATAAAGCGTCCTCGTCCGCATCCAAACTCCATTTCAAGGGGGAGGGCGGGGTTTTCAAAACAGTTTTTTATATCGTTTTTAATTTCAAGTGGGTTTTCAATATAGAAGCCGCAAGAGAGAAGCTCTGGTAGCGCCCATTTCTTTTTTCTAATTCGCATAAATTTCCTCGCATAGTTCAAATTACAAAAAACATTATACAACATAATATTTCGTTTTACAATTGAAGAAAGCCGTATTTTGTGGTAATATTAATTTATATATGCTATTTTGCCGATAACTATTTGGCAGATGAAAAGGAGAAGAGAATGTTTAAAGACAAAGTTCTTGTTATAACCGGTGGGACAGGTTCGTTTGGAAAAGCGGTTTTAAAGAGGTTTTTAGATACAGATATAAAGGAAATTCGCATCCTATCAAGAGATGAGAAAAAGCAAGAGGACATGAGAATTTTCTATAAAAACGACAAGCTTAAGTTTTTTATAGGGGATGTTCGAGTTCCTGAGAGCATAAAGCATGTTTTCAGAGGCGCCGACTACTGTTTTCACGCGGCGGCGCTAAAGCAGGTACCTTCTTGTGAATTTTTCCCGCTTGAAGCGGTTAAAACGAATGTCCTTGGCACTGCAAACGTTCTTGAAGCGGCAACTGACGCTGGGGTGCGCAAGATAGTTTGTCTCTCAACTGATAAGGCGGCTTATCCTATAAACGCTATGGGTATTTCAAAGGCTATGATGGAGAAGGTGGTTGTTGCATTTTCAAGAAATATCGACCCTGAGAAGACGACTATCTGCGCTACGAGGTATGGCAACGTTATGGCGTCACGTGGTTCGGTTATACCTCTGTTTGTAAATCAGATTAAGAGCGGAAAAAAACTAACGGTTACAGACCCTAACATGACGAGGTTTATAATGAGCCTTGAAGATGCGGTCGAGCTTGTTATATATGCTTTCCAAAATGGAAATCAAGGGGATACTTTTGTTCAGAAATCACCCGCTTGCACCGTCAAAGTTTTGGCGGAAGCTGTTAAAGAGGTTATGGGGAGTGACGCTGATATTTCTATTATTGGAGCAAGACATGGCGAGAAGATGTTTGAAACGCTACTGACAAAAGAAGAGAAGGCTAAAAGCGAAGATTTACCGGGGTACTACCGAGTGCCTGCTGATAACAGGGATTTAAACTATGCAAAATATACCGATGACGGCTCGATTAATCTCTCACAGCACAGCGAATATAATTCAGACAACACAGAGCGGCTAAACAAAGAGCAGGTGGTTGAAAAACTATTGCAGCTCGATTATATAAAAGAGGTATTGGCTAAATGAAGATTTTAGTTACAGGATCTTCGGGATTTATCGGGAAAAATTTAGTTGCAAGGCTTTTGGCGACTTCAGAATTTGAGATAATTAAATATGATTTGGGCGATAGCGCCGATACCCTTAAAAAAGGGCTTTTAGAATGCGACTTTTTCTGCAATTTGGCGGGAGTAAACAGGCCGGTTGATACCGCTGACTTTAAAAAGGGAAATGCCGATTTTCTTGCCGACTGCATTGATATATTAAACACAAGGGAGAATAAACCTGCAATTCTTTTAACATCTTCAATACAAGCAGAGCTTAATAACCCTTATGGTGAGAGCAAAAAACAAGGTGAAGAACTTATAAAAAAATACTGCGAGGGGGGCGGGCGCGGCTGTGTTTACAGACTACCGAACGTCTTTGGAAAATGGTGCAGACCAAACTACAACAGCGCTGTTGCGACCTTTTGCCACAATATTGCAAACGATTTAGCGGTTGAGGTGCGGGATAGAAACCACCCGATGAGCTTGGTTTATATCGATGATGTAGTCGATGAATTTACTGCTGCTATAGGTGGCAAAGAAAGCAGAGATGGCGACTACTGCTATGTTCCAAGAGTTTTGAAAACAACACTTGGCGAGATAGTTGATACACTTTATATGATAAAAGAACAGAGGGAAACACTTTCGGTTTGTAACTTTGAGAATTTTTTGCAAAAGGCGCTCTATTCAACCTATCTTTCTTATCTGCCAGAGGATAAATTTGCATATGATTTGAAGATGAATATAGATAACAGAGGTAGTTTTACCGAAGTTTTGAAAACTACTGACAGGGGTCAGGTTTCGATAAATGTTGCAAAGCCAGGTGTTACAAAGGGCAACCACTGGCACGATACCAAAACCGAGAAGTTTTTAATAGTTTCGGGGAGCGGTGAGGTTAATTTTCGCAAAATTGATAGCGACGAGGTTATTAAATATTCCCTCTCGGGGGATAAACTTCAGGTGGTTGATATACCGCCGGGGTATACCCACAATATAGTAAATACAGGGGAGAGCGATTTGGTGACGGTTATCTGGTGCAACGAGCTGCTCGATAAAGATAGACCCGATACTTATTTTTTGGAGGTTTAAGGTGAAGAAACTGAAATTGATGACGGTTGTGGGGACAAGGCCCGAGATTATACGTCTATCAGAAGTTATAAAGAAATGCGATAGATACTTTGAGCAGATTTTAGTCCACACTGGACAGAACTATGATTACACATTAAATGAAATATTCTTTGAGGATTTAGGGCTTCGTGCGCCTGACCATTATCTAAATGTTGTTGGGGAGCATTTAGGGCAGACTATTGGAAACGTTATTTCAAAAAGCTATAAGCTTATGCAGGAGGAGAGGCCCGATGCTCTGCTTGTTTTAGGGGATACAAACTCAGCCCTCTGCGCTATTTCAGCAAAAAGGCTGAAAATTCCGATTTTTCATATGGAGGCTGGCAATAGATGCTTTGATGAAAATCTTCCAGAGGAGACAAATCGCAGAATTGTTGATCATATAGCCGATGTTAATCTCTGCTACTCAGAGCATGCAAGACGGTATTTAAACGCTGAAGGATGCGCTAAAGAGCGAACATTCGTTACCGGCTCACCGATGGCGGAGGTGCTCTCTGCGAATAGCTTGAAAATTGAGAGCAGCGACGTTTTGGATAAGCTTTGTCTTGAGAGCGGGAAATATATTCTCCTTTCAGCACACAGAGAAGAGAATATAGATATCGGGAAAAATTTCCGCTCACTTATGGAAGCGGTAAACGAGCTTGCACGGCATTATGATATGCCTGTTATCTATTCAACCCATCCTCGCAGTGCGAAAAAAATCGAAGAAGAGGGGTTTGTTTTTGATAAGAATGTGAGAAGTCTTGATCCGTTTTCTTTCTCCCACTATAATGCCCTACAAAAGAATGCATTTTGCGTTGTTTCTGATAGCGGAACGCTGCCTGAAGAGTCGGCTTATTTTAACTGCTTTCCGGCGGTTTGCATAAGGACAAGCACCGAGAGGCCAGAAGCTATGGACAGAGGGGCTTTTATGCTTGGCTCTATTGATAAAGAGAGTGTTCTCCGCTCAGTTGAAACGGCGGTTATGATGCGAAAAAATGGCGATATAGCGACGGCTGTTCCCGATTATACCGATGAGAATGTTAGCAGTAAGGTTGTGAATATCATCTCGGGGTATGTTTCTGTTGTGAATAAAATGGTTTGGAGAAAAGATGGATAAGAGAATTCTTATTGTGGGACAGCATTTTTATCCCGAAAATTTTCGGATAAACGATATTGCAATGGGGTTTATCGAGAAGGGGTATAAAGTTGATGTTCTTTGCGGTATCCCAAACTACCCAAGTGGGAGCTTTTATAAGGGGTATGGCTATTTTAAAAAGAGAAAAGAGAGCTATAACGGGGCGGATATTTATAGGTGCGGAGAGATACCGAGGGGGAATAATTCATCGCTTCGCATCTTTTTAAACTATATCTGGTATCCGTTTACCTCGATGCTCAATATCCCGAGGGTTTTGTTTAAGAAGTATCATAAAATTTTTATCTACCAAACCTCCCCTGTTATGATGGGGTGGGCAGGACTTTTTTTAGGACGGATAAAAAGGGTTGAGCGGACAGTTTATGTTTTGGATATATGGCCTGAAAATCTCTTTACCGTTTTAGATGTACAGAATAAATTTCTGCGAAAAATCGCTTTTGCATATTCAAGGTATTTATATAGAAAGCCAGAGAAGCTGATAGTTTTATCAGAGCAGTGCAAAGATTATATGAAAAGCTATCTTAAAGAGCGCCAACAGGTCGAGGTAATTCATCAATATTGCGAGGATTTTTATACCGAGAAGAAGAGCGATCCCGCACTACGGGAGAAATACAGAGATAGCTTTAATATTGTTTTCACTGGGAATTTATCGCCTGCACAGTCGTTGCCGACAGCTATTTCTGCGGTGGAAATTCTCATAAATGAGGGGATAAAGGATTTCAAGCTTATTATCGTTGGAGATGGAATGTCGAGAGCAGAGCTTGAAGCGGAGGTTGAAAGTCGCGGACTTTGCGATTATATCGATTTTGTTGGAAGTTTTAAGCCAGAAGATATGCCGAAATTTTTTGATGTTGCCGATGTTTTGCTATCGACTATGGCGGATATAGACAATTTGGATTTAACAGTTCCTGCGAAGATTTCATCTTACATTGCGGCGGCAAAACCTCTTTGTATTTCAATGAATGGTGCGGCGGCAGAGCTTATACGGGAGATAGGATGCGGAGTTTGTTCGAGCGCAGGAGATGAAAAAGCGCTTGCAGAAAACTTGAAGCATCTTATAAATATGAGCAAAGATGAGCTTGCAAAGATGGGCGAGAAGGCGATGGAGTATCATCGAAGTGTTGGTTGCAGAGATCAGGTTCTTGATAGGATTATATCGTATCTTGAGCGGTAAGATTTAAAGGTGTTTTAGGACTTAAGGTTGATTTGGTAGGCGAGGGATAGGGTTTTTGGTTTAAGTTTGATTTTATATAAGTTGCTTGGTTGGGGGCTCCCGCCGCCCGCCGCAAACTGCATTTATGCAGTTTGCGAAGCGGAGCGCAAAGGCGTTAAAAACGCCTTTGCGGGCGGCAGGGTGCAGCTGCAAGGATTATACTAAAAAAATCAAACTCCATTATAAAAATAAAAAAACAGAGGTGTTAAGTGAGAGATAATAAAAAAGCAATACCGTTTTATGCGCTAAATTTCTTTATATTTTCGATTTTCGCAGTTTTTTCAAATTATCTGGTGGCTTATCTCGGATCTATTGGTTTATCGGCATCAGAGATTGGTATTGTCACGACTTTTGGATATGTCCTAATAGTTTTTTTGCAGGTACTTATGGGGTCTATTGCTGATAGAAGCAAAAATAAAGTTGTACTATTTCGCATTGAAATTGCATTGATGCTTTTATTTGCAACTCTTGCATACATAAGCAGAGGTTTTATAGCTCTGCTTTTAACGATTTCAGTTGTTAGCTTTTTAATTACCATTGTCGTTACTATGAGCGATACGTTGACTGTTGGCGAGAGTAAAAAATTTGGTCATAGTTATGGCCATATTCGCCTTGCGGGAACGATAGGATATATGGTTTGCTCGCTTATAGCTGGGAATATTGCCGATAAGAATGTTAGCAATATATTTGTTATGCTTGGTGGTTTGCTCATAACGCTACTTATAATTAGTCTTTTTTTACCAAAAATACCGGGTGAACATAAAAAGGGCGATAAGGTATCGATTTTTAAGGCTATAAAAGATAAAGAGATTATTATGGTGCTTATACTATTGTTTGCACTCGGTATCTGCTCGAATTTCTTTATAAATTATGCAGTTATATATTATGAGGGAATCGGGATAGGTCTCTCGACTATGGGTATTTTGTTTTTCGTGGGAGCTGCTTTTGAGATACCGTTTCTTTTCTTTTTAGATAAGATCATTAAAAAGATCGGGGCGAAAAATCTCGTTCTTATTGCCGCTTGCCTTTCATGTTTGCGCTGGATTGTTATGTATTTTGTAAATGATCCGATTGTTGGAATTTTTTCTCAGATATTGCATGGATATACTTATAGCCTTGGTTTAATAGCCGGAATACGGTATATTAGCGACAAACTGCCAACTAAGTTTTCGGCGAGAGGACAGATGGTGGTATCCCTTTCAATGAATGGCGTTTCGAGAATTATTGCAAACTTCTTTGGAGGGTACATAATAGATTACTTTGGCGGAGTTACACCTGTTTTAATCTACCTATCGGCTATATTGATGGTAGCGATTATATCGTTTATTATACTCACTCCGAAGACGGCTAAAAAAGAAATAGATTAGCGATAAAAGGCTAAAGACATATTAATAGCATCTACTGCATTAGTATAGTATTGGATAATATTATGAGAGTAGTGGTGTTTATGCAGACGATAGCGGATATCGCGAGCAATTTTTCGATGGTTTTAATTCTGTTTTGTGGTCTGTTTGTAACTATTAGGTTGCGTGGGTTTCAGTTTAGACATTTCATAACTTCACTTCGAGAAGTTTGCAAAGGTTTGATAAAAAAGAATAAAAAAAGTGGTATCTCATCTTTTGGAGCGGTTGCAACTGCACTTGCAGGCACTATTGGTGTTGGCAATATTGCAGGTGTCTGTACAGCGATTGCGGCAGGCGGCGCGGGCGCTCTCTTCTGGATATGGGTTGCCGCTTTTTTTGGTATGGCGCTTAAATTTTCAGAGATTGTTTTGGCTGTTTTGTTTCGGGTGAAAAAAGAAGGGAAGCTTCGAGCGGGGCCTATGTTTTATATTGAACGGGGACTTAATAGCCGCAAAGGGGCTATGTTGTTTTCGGTTTTGGCGATGGTTGCCTCTTTTGGAATTGGGAATTTAGCACAAAGCAATACAGCGGCAGTTATTATCGCTGAGAGCTTTGGAGTGGATATTATTTTTGTCGGTTTTTTCTTAACGCTAATAGTTTGTTTTTTGCTTTTTGGCGGAGTATCGCGTATAGTTTCGATAAACTGCGTGGTTGTTCCTATTATATCTTTCATATATATTATATCTTGCTTATATATTATTTTTATAAATATAGAAAAACTGCCATCGGTTATCGATAGGGTGCTTTATGAGGCTTTTTCTTTTAGAGGAGGATTTGGCGGTACTGCTTTTTTAGCGGTGCGGTATGGGGTATCAAGAGGAGTTTTCTCAAATGAGGCAGGTCTTGGATCATCCCCTATTATTCACGGGGTTGCTGAGTGCAAGAGCGCTATAAGGCAAGGGCTGTGGGGAATTTTTGAGGTCTTTTTCGATACGATTTTAATCTGTTCACTAACGGCGTTTGCTATAATGCTATCAGGAGGGTTTCGCGGTGAGGCAACGGGGATTATTGCAGCGAACAATGGGTTTGTTTTAGTTTTTGGGGATATGGGCGGCTATTTGCTTGCTTTTTCCATGGTGTTTTTTGCGCTGTCGAGCATAGCTGGATGGAGCGTTTACGGTGAGCGAGCGGCTGAATATATCGGAGGTGCGAGAGCTGCATTGTTATACAAGTGGGTTTTTGCTGGATTTATATTATTTGGATCAATTCTTGATGTTTCAAAAGTTTTTATGATAAGCGATATATTAAACGCAGCTATGGCGACTGTGAATCTTGTTGCGGTTATCTTGCTTATCGGTTTGGTGGTTGATGAGACGAAAAAAGATGGTGATAAATGGTAAAAAAATTTTTACAAATTTCGATATTTTACTTTATTTTAGTTCTCTTACGTGTTAAAATATTGTCATAATAAAAAATATGGGGGAACTTATGGATATTTACAGTTTTATTAGACTGTTCGGAGGACTTGCGCTATTTCTATATGGAATGACGATTATGGCGAACTCGCTTGAGCATCTCGCCGGAGGTAAACTTGAAGATACGCTTCGAAAATTCACAAGCAACATTATACTAAGCATTTTATTTGGCGCTATAGTCACAGCGCTTATTCAAAGCTCGTCTGCGACGACTGTTATAGTTGTTGGACTTATTAATGCAAAATTTTTAAATTTAAAACAGGGTATTGGCGTTATTATGGGTGCGAATATCGGTACAACCGTTACCGCGCAGATTATAAGGCTATCAACCCTTGATAGCGATACCTTTATCTTAAAGTTTTTAAATACCGATAACCTTTCATCGCTTCTTGCGATAGTTGGTATCTTCTTCTTTATTCTATCGAAAACGACAAGAAGAAAGAATTTGGGAATTGCACTTGTTGGATTTGGAGTTTTGTTTGTTGGTCTTGAGGTTATGGAAAATGCAGTTTATCCGCTCAGAGGAGCCCCTGCGCTATCAAATCTATTCGCAACATTCACAAATCCGCTTCTTGGAATCCTTATCGGTGCTATTGTTACCGCTGTTGTTCAGAGTTCTTCTGCATCAGTTGGTATGCTGCAAGCGCTCAGTTCAACGGGTGCTATAACCTATGCTTCGGCTATTCCGATAATTTTGGGGCAAAATATAGGTACTTGTATAACTGCGATGCTCGCTTCAATTGGCGCTAAAAAGAATGCGAAGAGGGCGGCGATGGTCCATCTCTACTTTAATATTATAGGTTCGCTTGTATTTATAGCGGCTATATATATCTTCCAGTATACCGTTGGGTTTGCTTTCTGGAATGATACCGTAGATGCCGGTGGAATTGCGAATTTCCATACTATATTTAACGTTGCAGTGACTGCGCTCTTCTTGCCATTTGTCGGTATGCTTGAGAAGCTTGCTCGTGCAACAATCAAATAAGGAGAATTATTTTAGATGTATGATCTTTTGATAATAGGGGCGGGACCTGGTGGAGTTTCTGCTGCTATTTATGCAAAGCGCGCTGGAATTTCGGTTTTGGTTATTGATAAGGGCGAGAGTGCTCTTTTGAAAGCGCATATGATCGAAAACTTTTATGGTACGGGTGCTGTTTCGGGCAGTGAGCTTTTTGAAATGGGAATCTCGCAGCTAAAACAGCTTGATATTGAAGTTTTGCAAGATGAGGTTTTAGACCTTGAGTGCGATTTCGAGACGAATATATTTAAAGTTAAGGCGAAAAAAGGCGAATTTGAGGCAAAATCTGTTATTATTGCGACGGGGAATAAGCATCTAATGCCACCGATAAAGGGTATAGGGCAGTTTGAGGGAAAAGGTGTTTCATTTTGTGCTACTTGCGATGGGTTTTTCTATCGAGGCAAGGTTGCGGGCGTTGTTGGAAGTGGCGAATTTGCTCTTGAAGAGGCATCTTATCTTGCGAATATCTGCAAAGAAGTTCTTTTGTTTACAAATGGCGATGAGATTTTATTTGATAAAGCAAATGTGGCGGAAAATATTCGAGTTATTGATGATAAGATATTGGAAGTCTCAGGAGAGATGACCCTGGATACTGTTTTAGCGGGAGATGAAAAATACGGAGTTTCGGGACTGTTTATTGCAACGGGTACTGCTGGGAGTGTTAATTTTGCGAAAAAGGTGGGGATTGAGACCGAGGGCGATTTATTGGTCGTTTATGAGGATTTCGAGTCTTCACTGCCGATGCTCTTTGCGATAGGTGACTGCATTAAAGGGATAAAGCAGGTTGCGAAGGCTGTTTATGAAGGTATGGTTGCGGCAACTGCGGCAGTTAAAAAAATTAAAAAGATGAAATAAAGCATTTATTTAAAAGTAAAAACATATTCTTATCTTGAGGTGAGAATATGTTTTTTGTAAATTTTAGAATAGACAGAAAATTTTTAATGGTGGCATCTGCTGTTTTTGTTGTTGCGTTTGGGGTTATTGCTTTTGCGATTTCTATATGGGGTACAGAGGATATTGTTTCGACCGAGCAGTTTATCAAAGACCTTGGATATGAGACCGAATTTATAGATTCGCAGATGGTTAAAATCCCTGATGAGTTTGATGCTATCTACCATAGCTATAATGAGCTTCAAGTTGATGGTGGATATGATTTATGGGATTATCGCGGGGAGCGGGTTATGCTTGAGCGTCATCTGATTTTAAACTATATAGGTGAGGAGCCAGAAGTCTGCCTCAATCTGCTTATTCGAGATGGTGAGATTATAGGTGGGGATATTTCAAGCTCGCAGAGCAATGGGTTTATCACTTATATAAGAGCTAACGGCTCTTCCGATATTGAAGAAAGTATAGATGAAGATGATGCAACAAAAGAGGGCGACGCCGATAGCGAGATGCAGAATACCGCCGAAGAGGATGAAACCGAGATTACAGGCGGGGGAGAGGATGAAATTTTACCGACTCCGATTGAAGGTCTAACACCTATACCAAATGATATAACACCAACACCGATAGAGACGCCGACCCCTATAGAAACTCCAACGCCAATAGTTGAGCCGGCACCGATAGCAGACCCTATGCCGGTTATAGAGTCTCCCGAGACGATGGGGAGTGCGAGCTAATATGATGGGGAATGCGAGCAAGGGCGATAGTGTTTTAAGCTGAGATGATTGAAAGCGCAAGCGAAGGCGATGGGAATGCAAGTGAAAACAATGGGGAGTGCGAGCTAAAAGGAGATAAATTGAAAATAAGGATTGATAAACTGCTCTCGAATATGGGTTTTGGGAGCAGAAAAGAGATAAAAAAGAATATCGCAAACTGCAAAGTTAATGGGATAACACCAAGGTTTGATATGGCGGTTGATACCGATATAGATGAGGTTGTTTATCAGGGCGCGAGGGTTTATTATAAAAAGTTTAGATACTATATGCTAAATAAGCCGCGCGGGGTGGTTTCTGCTACTAAAGATAACAGAGATAAAACTGTTTTGGATATTCTGCCCTCTGAAATTAATAGAAAAAATTTATTTGTGGCCGGTCGTCTTGATAAGGACAGTACCGGTCTATTGCTGATTTGTGATGATGGGGATTTTGCCCATGATATTTTGTCGCCGCGAAAACATGTTGATAAGAGCTATATAGTTTGCGTGGACAAGCCTTTTACCGATGAGGTCTCAGATGATTTCAAAGCGGGGATGATATTAAATGGTAAACAACTCCTTGCTGCTGATTTTGAGAGGATATCAGAGACAAGCTGCAAGGTTGTTTTAAGACAGGGGCTATATCATCAGATAAAAAGGATGTTTGCAAAACATGGTTTTTCTGTTTTAACTCTGCACAGGGTAGCTATTGGCGGGTTATCGCTTCCGAGCGATTTAATGCAAGGGGAGATACGAGAGCTCTCTGACGAAGATGTTTTGGCGATAAAAGGAAAATTGTAATTATTTAGTTAGTAAAAAAACATAATTTATTAACATTTTCGCGTTAAGCTATATTTACATACTAATTTAATGGATTTTCTTTCGTTATTTTGATGATAATATTAAGAAAAATTAGTGATATTTAGCAGTGAAAATGGGTAAAATAGGTATAAAAGACGAAAAAATAAAATTTTTTATAAATTTATATTGCATTTTTACTAAAT
>CAYJGN010000033.1:0-21571 GCA_964369635.1 uncultured Oscillospiraceae bacterium | reverse complement strand
ATAATGCAAAATGCAGAAAAGCTATCAAATGGCAGAGTGAAACTCGCGGCCGGCACCCTCTATGGCGCTATAAACACGATGCTCGAGAGAGATTGGATTGTCGCGGTGGGAGAGGGATCTTCAAGAAAAAAAGAGTATTTGATAACTGAAACAGGAAAAGATATACTGCGAGGGGAAATAGCAAGGCTTTTTGAGCTTGCAGAGAATGGGCGAAAAATTTTAGGGGAGGATAGCAATGAGAAAATCGGTGTTTAAATTTTTTGGCGTTTGGGACTATGAGCGTGAGGAGCGCTGGCTAAACGAGATGGCGGCAAAGGGGCTTTCTCTTGTCAGCATGAGCTTTTGCAAATATATTTTTGAGGAAACAAAGCCATCGGAATATACCATTCGTCTGCAACTTCTAAAAAACTCTCAAAGAAGCATTGAGGGGGAGAGCTATATAAGATTTGTCGAGGAAACAGGGGCTACCTATCTATCTTCTTTTAAAAAGTGGGCTTATTTTAGAAAAGCGAAGTCAGAGGGAGAGTTTAACTTAATTTCGGATAGGGGAGCAATTATAAGCCAACTTTCTCGAATTCGAAATTTATTAGCAGTTTTAATAGCTGCCCTTTTTGCGACTATATTTACCGTTGTTTTTCTGTTTAAAGCGAGCGTTTCCACAGGGCAGCTTATCTTTCTCGCAGTATCCTATGGCGGCATGATTTCGCTTTTGACCTTTAATTTAATTCGAGTGATGCTAAAGATAGAAAAGGTGAGAAAAGAGCGAAGCTTGTTTGAGGGTTGAGTTTTTAAAACCGCCACAAATAAAAATTAAAAAAGCTGATATTTCATTTAGAGATAATGAAATATCAGCTTTTATATGTGGGGTTAAATTTATTTGTTTTTGCTTTTATATACTTGAACAATTATTCCTGCTATCAATCCGATAGCTAAAATAACAATATTGAGAAACGTACCTGACATACTCGGGTTATCAGCATTTAAACGATGAAATATATATTCTGCGATTAGACCGACCTCGGATGATACAAGAAAAATATGTCCGATATAATATTTCTTGAAAACGATAAGCAAGGCTGAAATAATAAATATTGGTATGTATATAGTAATCACTACTGACAAATCAATATAATTTATCACACAAAATAACGCCAGTACAAAAATAAATGCAACTGCATTTATCGCAATATATTTTATAGATTTTTTCATTATAATACTCCTTAAAACTATCACAAACCAAAGCTACCCTAAAATCCGTCTATCGAAAGGTACAAACCCAATTTTTTTGTAAACTTTTGAGAGCATCTTAAATGCGGCTCTCTCGGCATCTACTGCTGCTTTTGTATAGCATTTGGCAAGGTATTCTTTATCTGCCATAAGCTGCGCGTGTCGCTCTCGCACCGAAGCTAAACTATCAGCCACTGCTTCGCCAACTGCTATTTTAAAGTCGCCATAGCCTTTGCCCTGAAACTCGCGCTGCGACTCCTCAATGCTCTTGCCGGTTGCGGCGCAGTAGATAGATAGCAGATTATTTATTCCATCTTTGCCATCTTTATAAACTATCTCGTTGTCCGAGTCGGTAACAGCTCTCTTAAACTTCTTTATAATCTCATCTTTGCTCTCAAGAATATTCACAACGCCATTTGGATTAGGGTCTGATTTGCTCATCTTTGAAGTTGGGTCTGAGAGGGACATAATTTTCGCCCCAACCTTTTGGTAGAGAGCTTCTGGCACAGTGAAAGTTTCGGAGTATGCACCATTAAAGCGAACGGCAATATTTCGAGCAAGCTCGAGGTGCTGGCGCTGATCAACTCCAACAGGGACAACATCAGTCCCATAAAGGAGGATATCTGCCGCCATGAGTGATGGATAGGTGAAAAGACCAGCGTTAATATTGTCGGCATTTTTAGCGCTCTTATCTTTAAACTGAGTCATGCGGGATAGCTCGCCAAACTGAGTATAGCAGTTTAATATCCAAGCGAGCTGAGCATGCGCTGCCACATGGCTTTGGATAAATACAAGGCTACGCTCGGGGTCAAGACCGCAGGCGAGCAGAAGAGCGTAGCAGTTTAGCGTCTGTGCTCGAAGCTCCGACGGAACTTGTCTCACCGTTATAGCATGCATATCAACTATCGAGTAGATGCAGTTATATTCATCTTGAAGAGCTGGCCACGATTTAACCGCCCCATAGTAGTTTCCTATATGAAATGTGCCTGTCGGCTGAATTCCTGAAAATATCGTCTGTTTTTTGTCCATTTTATGCTCCTAAATATTATATATCAAGCTCTTTTGTCAGAGCGCCGAGAATAGCGATTGCTTTTTCTATCTGCTCTTTTGTCGGTGTTGAGAAATTAAGCCTTATCGAGTTGCAAGGGGCGCTCTCATCAGCTGAGAATGCATTGCCAGGCACTACTGCAACACCTCTGTTGACTGCCTCTTTGCAGAAGGCGGGCATATCTATATTGTCTGGCAGTGTGCACCAGATAAAAAGACCACCGTCTGGAGCATTAAATTTAACATTCGGGCTAAAATGCTCTTTTATAAGTTCTACCATAAGCTCGCATTTTTCTTTATAGAAAGCTTTGTTGCTCTCGATATGAGCATCGAAATCATATTCGGTTAAGAATTTGTGGCATATCATCTGCGAGAGAATAGTTGTATGAACATCGTTTACCTGTTTTGCAATAGTGAACTTGCCTATCATCTCATTTGGCGCAACTATATATCCAACGCGAAGACCAGCACTTAGAATTTTCGAGAAACTGCCAAGGTATATAACGTTTCCAGTTGTATCCATGGATTTTATCGAGGGGATATCCTCACCGTAAAACCTGATATCGCCATAAGGGTTATCCTCAAGAATTATGATATTTTCTTTTTGGCAGAGCGATAGAACATCTTTTCTGTTCTGATAGCTCATAGTCGAGCCTGCTGGATTTTGGAAGTTTGGAATTAGGTATAGGAATTTAACATTTTTATTTTCATCGAGTGCCTTTTGCAAATTCTCGGCGGTAAGTCCGTTTTTGTCTATATCAATTCCAACAACATTTGCATTATAGGCTCTGAATGCGTTTAAAGCACCGACAAAAGTTGGATTTTCGCATAGGATAGTATCTCCTTCGTTACAGAGGATTTTCGGGGTATAATCGAGTCCCTGCTGGGCACCTGCAACAACGATTAGATCATTTTTCTCCGTATCAATATTATAGCGTTTTTGCATAAGGGTGCGTAGCTCTTCGCGTAAAGGCAGATAACCCTCAGATATATTATAAGATAGGGCAGTTGCCGCTTGATTTTTTAGAATATCGGCAGTTGCGTGCTCGATAAAGTCAACGGGTATAGTCTCAAAAGCTGGGTTTCCAGCTGCGAGTGAGATAATCCCCGGCTCATTTGCGAATTTTAGTATCTCACGTATAACAGACGGTGTAACGCCACTTATTTTATCTGAATAGTTGTACTCCATTTTTATCATTCCTTTACTAACGTCTTTTAGCATCTCAAAAAGCGATACCTATAAAGATAATAATACCATAAATTAACGAATTATAAAACAATTATTTTCTCTTTTTAGTTTGACAAACAGGTGGTTTTAAGTGTACTATATCAATATAAAAAAATAGAAAAGGTGATAATTTTGGCAAAGGTCAGAACAAGATTTGCACCCTCACCAACAGGGTATATGCATGTTGGAAATCTTAGAACAGCGCTTTATGCCTATCTTCAGGCAAAACAAAGCGATGGAGCATTTATACTTCGAATAGAAGATACCGATCAGGAGCGACTTGTAGAGGGCGCTGTTGATATAATTTATAATACCCTAAAAGAAACGGGTCTTATATGGGACGAGGGTCCTGATATAGGCGGTGAATACGGTCCATATATTCAAAGTGAGCGAAAGGATAGCTACTCGGTTTATGCAAATGAACTCGTTGAAAAAGGTGGCGCTTATAAATGTTTCTGTACAAAAGAGCGAATTGATGAGATGCGTGAAATACAAAAAGCATCGGGACAACCACCGAAATACGACGGACGTTGCAGAGAGCTATCAAAAGAAGAGATTGATAAAAATATTGCAGAGGGTAAAAGCTATGTTATCCGCCAAAAGATGCCTCTTTCAGGTGATATAACATTTCACGATGAAGTTTTTGGCGATATAACTGCCCCTGCTGATACCCTTGATGATCAGGTGCTAATTAAAGCGGACGGTATGCCAACCTATAACTTTGCAAACGTTATAGATGATCACCTTATGGGGATAACAGATGTTATCCGTGGCAATGAGTATCTCTCTTCAACACCGAAATACAATCTTCTATATGAAGCTTTTGGCTGGGATGTTCCAAAATATATCCACTGCTCACCCGTTATGAAAGATGCGCAAAATAAGCTATCTAAGCGAAATGGGGACGCAAGCTATCAAGATTTAGTCGAAAAAGGCTATCTAAAAGAAGCGATACTCAACTATATAGCTCTTCTTGGGTGGAGTCCTGGTGGTGAGCGCGAGATGTTTACACTAGGGGAGCTCGTAGAGCATTTTTCAGTGAAAAACATTTCAAAGTCACCGGCTATTTTCGATATAAATAAGCTAAACTTCTTAAATGGCGAATATATCAGAGCCCTCTCAGAAGAGCAGTTTTATGAGAAAGCAACTGTTCATATCGACAAGGTGGTTAGTCGCACGATTGATAAAAAGCTTCTCTGCACCGTTTTGCAAAAGAGATGCGAGAAACTTATCGATATAGAAGAGCAGGTCGATTTCTTTGAGGCAATGTCTGAATATGAAACTGAGCTCTATACAAACAAAAAGATGAAAACATCAGCTGAAAGTTCGCTTTCAATGCTTCGTGAGATGTTGCCGCTTTTTGTGGAGTGCGATGATTTCTCATTTGAAAAGCTACATGAAAAATTAATGGAGTTGGCAAAAACGCTCGAAGTTAAAAACGGATATCTTTTATATCCGCTCCGTGTTGCTCTTTCAGGCAAAGCGTTCACCCCTGGCGGTGGTATCGAAATAGCCGCTATATTAGGGAAAGAAGAGACTATTAGTCGAATAGAAAAAGCAATAGAAAAACTTTCTTAATTTCGACATCCTTTTTTATCAAAAGTCCGTATACTGGCTTAAAAAAGCGGTATGCGGAGGCTGATTGAAGTGAAAAGGACAGATGTAATAAGCAGAGATAGATTTAATATAGGCGAAGGGGTGTTTCTCTTTTTCGGTGGGTTTTTCTTAACCCTTGGAAATGTTTTCACCCTTTCGCCTTTTGCGCTCTCGTTTGCAACTTGCAAAAGGGGGACAACCCCTTTTGGATATTTAGGGGCGGCAGCTGGATATATTCTATTTGCCCCAGAACCTATTAAATACATAGCAGCGCTTGCCCTAAGTTTTGGAGCGCTTTTATTTTTAGGTCACCGCGAGCAGTTAGCGGCGCCTTTTGCCACCCTTGCCGCACTCTATACATCAGGCATTCTCTATTATCTGCTCAGTGGTGCGCCATCGGCATATCTTATATCGGTATTATCGGAAGGGTTTTTAGCTTTTGGTGCTTGCTATTTTTTCTCTGTTGCAAACGAAGTTATCTATCTTGATAAAAGAAATATCTTCTCAACTTCAAAGCAAGAGCGGATTTCAATTATCGCTGCCGCCTCATTTTTTCTAATACCGCTTTTTTTCTTTGACTTTTTGCCTATCTCTCTTGGGATTTTGGTCGCTTCGTTTTTATCCCTTTATATTTCATATGCAGTTTCAGAGGGCGCTGGAGCAATTATTGCGGCAGTTGTTTTCTCCCTTGCGGCACTCTGCGAGGCTATACCATTCTCTGCGGTGGCGGCTTTTGTCTTAGCTTCAATTTTAGCGGGTATTTTTGCCGATTTTTCAAAATTCATATCGGCACTTTCATTTATGGCAACAATAGCCCTCTATCTTCTGCTAACTGATATAGAAAATCCTATCTATCCACTTGTTGCAGCGGCTATCGCATCTGCTGTTTTCATGGTGATACCTTCAAAAGCAATTGGTGCGATATCTGAAAAGACGAAGATAAAGGATAAAAATAGTTTCGTTCGAGAGATGGTCTCTTCAAGGCTTCAAAATGTTGCAGAGGGTCTTTTTGATGTCTCAAAGATGATTGAAGGGCTATATCAGAGGACAAGTCCTGTTATGAGGCGGGATGTTTCTTATATTTTCTCAGATGTTGAGGAAACCCTTTGCAGAAAATGCGCAAGGCGGGATGAATGCACGGGAGAGTTTTATTCAGAGATGCTATCAGGGTTTAATGAAATACGCGCAAGTTTGAAGTCAGAAGGGGAGATAAGCCATATAACCCTTCCGCGTTTCTTTAAAATACACTGCAAAAACCGCACCGAGATAATAAATAAGATTAACAATAACTATAAAGAGATGGTTATGGTTGCAAAGGCAAAACAACGGATAACAGGTATGCGGGATATCTGCAGAGATAATCTATCGGGGATGAGCAGTATGCTCCTTGGCCTTCGCGATGAGATAGCTGAGATAAAGTATATAGATACCGAGCTTATAGCTTCGATTGAAAAAGCATTACTTCGTCGATTTAAGCTAAAGGATGCGAAAGTGGCGACCCTTGCAAACGGAAGAAAGATAATAAGCCTTTCCTTTCGCGAGCTTGAAAAGGAAGATATAAAAGAGGTTTTGAATATACTTATTAATATCTGCGACGCCGCATTCACCTATCCAACGGTTGATGAGAACAGTTATATTCATCTAACATTTTATGAAAAGGCTGTTTTTATCCCGACAGTAGGGTATGCTCAAAGGGCATATCCAGGTGAGAAATATTGCGGTGATGCTATACGTTATTTTTGCGATAACAAAGATAATCTAAATCTTGTTCTATCTGATGGTATGGGTAGCGGACACGAGGCGGCAATAGATGGGAATTTTGCAGCAATATCATTTTCAAAACTAATGAAAGCAGGGATGACATTCGAGAGCGTATCGAAGTTTTTATCTTCAACATTGCTTGTTAAAAGCGAAGAGGAGAGCCTCTGCACGATAGATGCTATTTCCCTCGATTTATATACAGGCGCTATTAAAAATCTCAAAGCAGGAGCGGCACCGACATTTATTCTGCGGGGTGATAAACTCATAAAATACTCAAACGAAAAGCTCCCGATGGGAATTCTTGCGGGAGAGAGCTATCCTCTTTTGAAATACAGGGTATATGATGGCGATATTATAATAATGATGACCGATGGCGGTGCTATTGAAGATGGCGAGTGGATATCGCAGTATAAAAATGAGATAACAAAGCGGGAACCTGCAGCGGCAGCAAAATTTTTATGCGATAAAGCATTTGCGAAAAGTGAAGAGAGTGCAGATGATATAACTTTTGCAGTTATTAAAGTTTTAAAAGAAGAGATATTTAACTAAATAATATTGAATAAAACCTTTCGATGTGATAAAATAAATTATTACGTTTGGAGGGTTTTATTTTGATTTATTTTTCTAAACCATCGGTTACCGACCTTGAGAAGAAATATGTTGCACAGGCGCTATCGGGCAAGTTGTGCGGCGATGGCGAGTTTACAGAAAGAGCTACAAAGCTTCTTTGCGATACTTTAAAAATAAGCAATACCTCTATGCTAACAACATCAGCCTCAACAGCGCTTGAGATGGCTTGTATTTTAGCTGATATTAAACCTGGAGATGAGGTTATCGTTCCGAGTTTTACCTTTTCATCATCGGCAAATGCGATTCTCCTTCGTGGAGCGCACCCTCGGTTTATAGATGTTCGGCCTGAGAGTATGAATATAAATGAGGATATGATTGAAAGTTTAATAAATAGCAAAACTAAAGCAATAATGCCTATTGATTATGCGGGGGTTGTGCCAGATGCCGATAAGATTAATGCTATTGCTAAAAAGCATGGTCTTTTCACTATTGAAGATGCGGCGCAGTCAGTTGGCAGTAGCTATAAAGGCAGACCCGCTGGCAGTCTTTTCGATTTTGGTGCATTTAGCTTCCACGATACCAAAAACTATACGATGGGTGAGGGCGGAGCTTTAGTTGTAAATATTGAGGAGCTTGTCAATAGAGCATATATAATTCGCGAGAAGGGGACAGACAGAACCCTGTTTATTAAAGGCGCTGTCGATAAATATACCTGGCGCGACCTCGGTTCTTCGTACCTTCCATCAGATATGTTAGCGGCACTTTTGTTGGCTCAACTCGAGAGATTCTCAGAGATTATGGATAAACGAATGGCTGTTTATAATATATATGAAGAGATGCTAACGCCGCTTGTGAAAGAGGGTAAGATAAAGATAAACCAAATCCCAGATTACGCAACTCATAATGCGCATATGTTCTTTATTATAGTTGAAGATGAAGATACAAGAAACAGAGTTATAGCGAAATTAAAAGAGCGCGGAATTATAGCTGTTTTCCATTATATCCCGCTCCACTCAGCGCCAAAGGGTGTTGACCTTGGCTATAAAGAGGGTATGCTCCCTATAACCGAGGAATATTCAGCAAGACTTCTAAGGCTACCGCTCTATGCAGATATGACAAAAGAAGATGCTATAAAAGTTGCAGAGAGCTTTATGGAGGTTTTATAGTGGCGGTTAGTTTAAGGGCTATTAAAGATAGCGATACTGGAAATATTGTCCGATGGAGAAATAGCGATTTTGTCCAGAAAAACTTCTTTTATCGCGAAACGCTAACAGAAAAGACCCACGAAAATTGGCTTTTAAAGGTTCTGAGCGGTGAGGTTGCCCAGTTTATAATTGAAGCGGACGGTATTGATATAGGTTCAACATTTCTGCGTGATATAGATAAAACTGCAAACAAAGCAGAGTTTGGAATATTTATAGGTGAGCAGTCGGCGCTTGGAAAAGGGTATGGAACAAAAGCCTGCAAACTTATATGCGAATATGGATTTCAAAATTTAAATCTAAATAAAATCTATCTGCGCGTTTTCGAGAGCAATAAAGGAGCGATAAAATCCTATCAAAATGCGGGATTTAAAGTTGAGGGTGTTTTTCGCGACGACGCTTTTTTAGATGGTGAATATATAAATACGGTATTCATGGCGATGTTTAAGGAGGATATATGAACGATAATGTTTTTATAAAAATCGAAGGAATTTTCAGAGATATTTTTGATGATGAAGATCTCGTTATAACATATGGAACAAACGCAGAGGATATCGAAGATTGGGATAGCCTCGAGCAGATAAATATCCTAACTGCAATGGAGAGAGAATTTGGCGTTAAGTTTAAAATTGATGATGTGAAAGATCTTGAGAATGTCGGCGATATGGTTGCTTTAGTAGAGCGGCTTATATAAGAGGTGGAGATAGTTTGAGTAAGTATAGTTTTAGGCGGCTGGCAGTTTGCGAAAAGGGCGAGGTAATCGACTTTTTAAACGAATTTTGGGGCCTTAACCATCCACTTGTAAATAAAGATATATTTTTTGACCACTATTATCTCGATGGCGATATGATAAATTTCTGTGGTGCTTTTTTTGGTGAGCGGCTTGTTGCGGTTTGTGGTTATATAAAATCAACAGAGGATATAAGCGATATATGGATATCTATCTGGTGCGCAGACCCGTCAGCTAAAGGGGCTGGCTTTGAGCTTATGGCGGAATGCGCGAAAATTGCTGGGGCAGAGGTGGTTTCTTGCAACAATATAAGGGAAGAGGTAGTTCCTATATATAGATTTCTTGGGAATTTTGCAGAAAAGCTAAGCCGCGGATATATGATAAACCGGTCGCTTGAGCCGATAATCTCAAAACCCGATAAAGAGCATGTAAACTCTGCAAAGATAGGGGATAAAAGGCTCTGTGAGATAGATGGGGACCGCCTTTTAGAAACGCAGATACCAAAAGAGCAAAGGCCGCAAAAAGATGGATGGTATTTAAAGCGCAGATATATAGATTATCCGCATATAAAATACCGTTTCTTTAAAGAGCAGAGTTCAGTTTTGATAGTACGTGAGATGATCTGTGAAGGAGTTAAGATATTTAGAATCGTTGATTTTTTAGGCGAAGAGAAGCATTTTTCGGCTATGGGCGAGGGGATATATAATCTGCTTTTAGATGAAAATGCCGAGTATATAGATATTTATTACTACGGATTATCCGATAAAGCAGTTCGTGATTGCGGTTTCACAATATTTGCAGAGGACGATAGAAGCATTATTCCAAACTATTTAGAGCCGCTTAAAAGAGAAAATACAGACTACTATTTTTTCACCTCCCAAACAGAAAACTTTAGAATGTTTAAAGCAGATGGAGATCAGGACAGGCCAAATATTTTTTAATGAATTTATCTCTGCAAAGAGGGATAAAAAAGCAAAGAGATTTAAAATGCGGGATTTTTCATAAATAACCGCAGATAAAAAACTTCTTGAAAAAAGCTTAGTTATTTGATATAATACTAAGGCAGCATAAAAGCCAAAAAAGGCAGATATGCCGGTATGATGGAATTGGCAGACGTGCCGGACTCAAAATCCGGTGGTAGCGATACCGTGTCGGTTCGACCCCGACTACCGGCACCAGTCGAGAAGGCTCGACACCCATTTCGCTCTTAGTTTTTACTAAGGGCGAATTTTTTATGTCACAAATTTATTGCAGCTATTTTAACCAAGGCACCAAACCTATATAATCCGAACCAAAATGGGCAGATAATATCTGCCTGTGGGGTTTGGATTATTATTTTTTAGATTATTTTTGCTGATTAGATTATATAAGTTAATAAATAATAAATTTGTGGTACAGTGCAGCTATAAAATCAAATTAACAAAGGCGAGGTGGACAAAATAAAAATAAAATATGCTATAGATTATGAAACTAAGTCGCTCTCCGTTTGACTGATATGGTGGGCTGGGTTATAATAATTAAAAGAGTATACAATGCAGTCATAATCTTTTGTGCGGCAGACAAAGGAAACATTTATGGCGAATATTTTGATTATACGTCTTCTGTTCATCTTACAATAAAAGAGTAAAATTATAAGTATCTGTCGCAGTTTTAGATTGGGAGGGTTTATGGAGAGTAAAAAAGGAAAAAAATCACTACTGCTAAAGCTCTTTATTTCCACCTTTTATATCAGCAGTTTCACTTTTGGCGGTGGATTTGTTATCGTCACCTTTATGAAAAAGAAGTTTGTCGATGGGTACGGTTGGCTCGAAGAGGATGAGATGATGGACTTAACTGCTATTGCGCAGTCCTCCCCAGGTGCTATTGCTGTCAATACAGCGGTACTTGTCGGCTGGAAGATTGCTGGTTTTTTTGGTATGATTGTCGCAACTATTGGCACCGTTCTGCCGCCACTCATAATCATAACTACTATTTCATTTTTCTATGAAGCTTTTCGAGATAACATCTATGTTTCTTTTGCACTAAAGGGAATGCAAGCGGCGGTCGCGGCTATAATTTTAGATGTTGTTTGGGAACTTTTAGAAAAGATGCTCGAGTTTAATTCGAGGTTTTTAACCGGAATAATTGTCCTCTCGTTTATTGCAACGTTTTTCTTAAACGTCAATGTTATTATAATTATCCTCGCGACAACTATCTGCGCAGTTATAAAGATACAGCTTGATAAAAGGAGGAATATCTGATGATATATCTTGATCTTTTTATAAGCTTTCTGCAGATTGGTGCATTTTCAATAGGCGGTGGGTATGCGGCTATCCCTCTGATACAAAATCAGGTAGTTGATAAAATGGGGTGGCTCGATCTGTCGTCGTTTGTCGACCTTGTAACGATAGCTGAGATGACCCCAGGCCCAATTGCTATAAACTCGGCAACGTTTGTTGGAAATCAAGTTGCAGGGCCACTCGGTGCCATAGTTGCAACGCTTGGGTGTATACTGCCCTCAATGATAGTAGCGTCGATTTTCTTTTATATCTATTATAGATATAAAACGGGAACGGGTTTTCAAAATGTTCTGCTTGCTTTGCGGGCGGCGGTTGTTTCGCTTATTGGAGCTGCGGGCCTTTCAATTCTATCACTTGTCGTCTTTGGAGGGCATGAAATATCGATTGCAAATATAGAAGTGGTAGGTATACTTATATTTATAGCGGCATTTTTAGCTATTCGAAAATTCAAAGTAAACCCGATAGCGGTAATCGCTGGTTGCGGTGGTATTGGAGTTTTGGTTTATAGCTTTATTTGAAAAAATAGAATAGTTGCCGATGCTTTGCAGTCTGGTTAATTTCTTTTTGCAAAACATCGGTTTTATATTTGTAGTTTAAAAAGTAGCCCTGAAACAAAAAATCTGATATAATTTAAAGGAAAAAATAATATAAAAAGGAAGATTGATGAATAACACTAAAAAAGGAATTTTCTTTATAATTTTGGCGGCGTTCAGCTTTTCAACGATGAGCTTATTTGTTCAGCTTGCGGGGGACGGGGTGCCGTTTATGCAAAAGACGCTTTTTCGAAATATCGTTGCGGTTTTTTTCTCGCTCGGTCTTATATTAAAACAAGGTGGCGACTTTTCATTTAAGAGAGAAAACCTGAAATTTTTCATATTAAGAGCATCTTTTGGAACAATTTCGATGTTTTTGAATTTCTATGCGATAGACAATCTAATCCTTGCAGACTCCTCAACAATAGCAAAGTTATCGCCATTCTTCGTTATTATTTTCTCGTTTTTCATTTTAGGTGAGAGGATAAAGCTCTGGCAGGTAGCGAGCATTATTGTTGCGTTTATCGGTAGTGTTTTTATAATAAATCCACACATTATATTTTCGATTTTCACAGGAACGCAGATTTCAAGTACAATGTCAACGATACCGGCTCTTGCGGGATTCTTCGGGGCAATGACAGCAGGAATTGCTTACACCTTTATTCGAAAACTATCGCTTGGTGGTGAGCGAGGCCCGTTTATCATCTTCTTTTTCTCGGCATTTTCAATGGTTGCCTGCCTGCCATTTGTTATCTTTAATTTTGTCCCGATGACGATAACAGAGTTTCTCTGTCTGATAGGGGCTGGCCTTGCGGCGAGCGGCGGTCAGTTTGCGATAACATCAGCATATAGCTATGCACCAGCAAAGGATATATCGGTTTATGATTATAGCCAGATAATTTTTGCCGCAATATATAGTTTTTTCATCTTCGGAGAGCTTCCGTCGGGATATAGCGTGATAGGATATGTAATAATTATCGCAGTAGCTATTTATATGTTTATTCGAGGTAATAATAAGTTATCAAAGGATTGACAGAGGGGAGCGAAAAGCGGTATAATTATAAAGTTGCAGATAAACTGTCGGTAGGCAGTTTTTTCTTTATATAAAAAGCGATAACTTAAAATATATTAATGGAGGAAAAGATGGACAAAACGAAACTAAAAAGTCATTATGCATGGAAAATCCTGGCGGTCTGTATACTTTTAAAGCTTGGAAGCGGCGGTGCCATTGGTGTTATGGCTGGAAACTTCACAACACCGATAGTTAAAGACCTCGGCTCAACTGTTACTGCATTTACAACTCTTATAAGCGTTAATGCAATATCAATGGCCATATTCTATCCTATAGCTTCGAAATTCATAACGACTAAAAAGATGAGCTTTGTTGTTGGGTTTGCAGTACTTGCGGAGGTTGTGGGCCTTGCTCTGATGAGTACTTATAACTCAGTTTATATGTTCTACATATCAGGCGCTATAATAGGTATTGCTTCGTCATTTACAGGTTTTGTTGCAATTCCAATAATCATCAATATGTGGTTTAAAGAGAAGACAGGTACGATTCTTGGCATAGTGGTAGCTGTTGGTACTGGTGCTATGATTGGATATAATATGCTATCAGCCCAGCTTATTGCTGCTTTTGGTTGGAGAAATGCATATCTTGTATTAGCTGCAATGGCACTAATTATAACAGCGCCTGCGGTATTCATCTTCCTAAAAAGCCCAAAAGAAGCGAACTGTGAGCCTTATGGTGCAGAGCAAACGCCAACAGTAGCAGATGCTCCAGCAACCGCTGAAGGGATAAACCTCACGAGAAAGCAGGCATTCAAAGCGCCATTTATCTATGTTATTTGGGCGGCTTGTATCTTCTATAGCTACGGTAGCGGTGTTTCAGGATATATCCAAACCTTCACAACAATGGAGCTTGGCCAAGCGATAACCTCAGGTGCTACCGCTGGTATGTGCATGAGCTTCGGTGCTATCTTCTGCTCACTTGCCCTTGGTTATATAAACGATAAATTCGGCATAAAAGCAGGTCTTGTCTGGGGTGCTGTCGCAACAACTCTTGGATATGGAATTATGCTGCTAAGCTTTAATAATCCGATTTTTGTCTATCCTGCGGCATTCTTTGTCGGTCTTGGTAGCAGTATGTATATGGTACAGTGTCCGCTACTTGCAAGAAATGCAGTTGGCAGCAAACACTTCTCGCAAATATGGGCAATAATGATGACAGCAAACAGCTTAATAGGTGGCGGACTATACTCATCAATTGGCCTGTTCTACGATGTTGGCGGAAGTTACAGAGGTGCTTTTTATATGGCATCAGGGTTATATATCGCGGCTATGATAGTCGGATTTATCGCAATAGGAATGAGCAAAAAATATAAATCTAAATTAGAACCAGTAAACGGTTAGATAAAAAACAGCCTTATGGCTGTTTTTTTATTGTAATTTATTTTGTGAAAAATAATAAAAAATTAGTGTTCATCGCGGTAAAAATGCATAAATATAACGCAAACTACAACATTTCTGCGATAATTAACTTTTGAGTTTGTTGGTATGCTATAATAGATAAAACGATTATTATAAAGTTAGCAGTAGCGGAGAGGCGCCTTATGGCGCGAACGAGCTTCTCTCCGGTACGATTTATTAGGTCATTAAAAAGCAGTGATGTAGGGTCACTGCTTTTTATTTTTTTGAGAAATAGTTAAAATAAAAAATGGGTTTCATATTGACATTTATTGATGTTTTAGATACAATATATAAAAAGATTTTGATATGTTTTTGAGGTGCAATATGAATAAAAAGAGAATTTTGCAGATTGTTTTGCCGATTTTTATGGTAGCTGTTATTGCGGTGATTTGGTTTGTGCGCAAAGAAAATGATGTTGTCATAGAAGAGGGGGACGATTTTGCACTTCATGCTTCATCGGTGGATATAGAAGCGCTCTCGAATTACGGCATACCTATAATCATTGATTTTGGTGCGACTGAGTGTATTCCATGTATTGAGATGGCGCCTGTACTTGAAGATGTAAATGCAGACACACAGGGCAAGGCTATTATCAAGTTTGTCGATGTTTGGGTAAATGAAAATGGTGCAGATGGTTATCCGGTTATGACGATACCAACGCAGGTTATAGTTGAGTCTGATGGTAAACCCTATACCCCGAGTGAAACACTTCCGATTAAATTCATCATGTATGTAGACCCTGATACAGAAGAGCATCTCTTCACCGTTCATCAAGGCGGGCTTACCGAAGAGGAGATGTATATGATACTTTTGGATATGGGGGCTGATGTTTAGATGGATGCAATGCTTGAAGGGATATCGAATCTGATTTATGAAAACAGTCTGATAGCGCCATTTTTAGCGCTGTTAGCCGGAGTTTTAACCTCTTTCACCCCTTGTTCGCTCTCAACAGTTCCGCTTGTTGTTGGATATGTTGGCGCAAGTGGTAGTAAAAATACTAAAAGCGCACTTCTATTATCGCTAACATTTGCGGTCGGTAGCGGGATAACATTCACAATCCTTGGAGTAATAGCGGCGACAGCAGGAAGTCTGCTTGGAAACAGCAGTAGTATTTGGTATATAGTTCTCGGCGTTTTGATGATGCTTATGGCACTTCAAACTTTTGAAATTTATGAGATAATCCCATCGAGCTATCTTATTTCAAAAAACAAAAAACGAGGATATATCGGAGCGCTCATAGCGGGTATGCTCGGCGGTGTTTTCTCTTCCCCCTGCTCAACTCCTGTCCTTATAGCGCTTCTTGCGGTGGTTGCATCGAGTGAGAATTTTCTATACAGCATCGTACTCCTACTGCTATATTCGATAGGGCATGGAATACTTGCAGTTATTGCAGGTAGTTCTGTTGGCTTTGTATCGAAGCTATCTAAAAGCGAAAACTTCGGCAAATTCGGAAAAATCCTCAAGATAGTTATGGGAATAGCGATAATGCTTATAGGGTTTTATATGTTCTACCTCGCATTTTAAAAAGATTTAAATCGGATACAATTTAAAATAACCGGTAAAAAAGGACAGCTTTCGCTGTCCTTTTTGTTGCTTTTTTATTCCATTTCTATCGTTGAAGGCGGCTTTCCAGTTATATCATATAAAATTCTGTTTATACCGCGGACTTCGTTTACGATTCTCGTTGATATTTTATCGAGCAGTTCGTATGGGATTTTTGCGAATTCTGCTGTCATAAAGTCGGTTGTAGTGACCGCTCTGAGTGCGAGTGCGTAGTCATAGGTTCTAAAATCGCCCATAACGCCAACGCTTCGCATATTGGTAATTGCCGCAAAATATTGTCCAAGCTCTTTTGCTATACCGTCTGCCTCAAGCTCACTTCTAAAGATAAAATCAGCCTCACGGACGATATCAAGCTTCTCTTTTGTGACCTCACCAACAACGCGTATTCCAAGTCCAGGACCTGGGAAAGGCTGACGGTTCACAAGATGCTGGGGTAGGCCAAGCTCTGTTCCAAGTCTGCGCACTTCGTCTTTAAAGAGTAGACGTAGCGGCTCAACTATATCTTTAAAATCAACAACATCAGGAAGACCTCCAACATTGTGGTGGCTTTTTATAACGTGGGCGTCCCCAGCGCCACTTTCGATAACATCTGGATAAATTGTTCCCTGTGCGAGGAAATCAACAGCGCCGATTTTCTGAGCCTCACGCTCAAATACGCGGATAAACTCTTCGCCGATAATCTTTCTCTTCTGCTCAGGCTCCGATACTCCAGCGAGTTTCGATAGGAAAATATCTTCAGCATCAACCCTTATGAAGTTAAGGTCGGTACTGCCGAAAATAGCCTCGATATCGTCACCCTCATTTTTGCGCATAAGTCCGTTATCAACAAAGATGCAGAATAGGTTCTTACCGCAAGCACGCTCAAGCAGTTTTGCACAAACCGAGCTGTCGACGCCGCCTGATAGCGCAAGAATAACCTTGCCGTCGCCTATTTTTGCCTTTAGCTCCTCGACTGCTGTTTTTGCATAGCTCTCCATCGACCAGTCGCGAACACATCCACAGACGCTCACAAGGAAATTGAGCAGCATCTCTTTGCCAAACTCTGTATGATTAACCTCAGGGTGGTACTGCATAGCATATAGTTTGCGCTCGGTATTCTCCATAGCGGCAACAGGGCAGCTATCGGTCGTGGCGGTAATTTTAAAACCGTCTGGTAACTCTTTTATATAATCGGTATGGCTCATCCAAACGGTAGAAGTTTTATCGACTCCGTTAAATACAAGGCTTGTTTCCTTTATATCCATAGCTGTTCTGCCAAATTCGCGCATATCGGCAGTCGCAACTTCGCCGCCGAGCGTTTGCGCCATTAGCTGAGCGCCATAACATAGCCCAAGAACCGGAATGCCGAGATCAAAAATCTGGGGGTCACATTTCGGTGAGTTCTCAAGATAAACGCTATTCGGGCCACCTGTGAAGATAATTCCAACTGGGTTTGCTGCGCGTATCTTTTCTATTGATGTTGAATAGGGCATAACCTCACAGTAAACACCGTGGTCACGCACCCTTCTTGCAATTAACTGGTTATACTGTCCGCCAAAATCGAGGACAACTATAAGCTGACGATTCATAAAATCCTCCCAAAACTATTTATACTATAATTCTATCATCTTTTGTCGAATGTTGAAATTGACTTTTCTTCCGATTTTTTCCCTTTTTAACGCTTCATTTTAGTTATTTGTAAGCTTAATAATCTGCTGGGTATAATTTTGCGCTCTTTCGTATGGGTTTTTGCAGAGCATTGAAAACAAATCGCAAGCAATATTTTCATATCGGTAGTTTTCATCGGTTTTTAAAAGTTCTGCGGCTGATGCAGTTAGTTTGAAACTTTTATCCGCCGCATTTAAAATTTTATCGCCACCTCTTCCAATAGCTAAAATACGAGCACCGCTCTGCTCACTTTGATAAACACCTTTTTTGATTCCGATTAAAATATATAGCAAAATTCGTCGAATTCGGGATAGGGTATATCGCTTTGACTTTATCTTAAAGATTAAATCGTCATAGTCGACAGCGGTTTTACATGCATCAATTATTCGGTATTCGAGTCCTTCTGTAATATCTAATATCTCCCGAAGCTCTTCTGGTGATTTTGTTAGTATAGTTGTCGTTATGGCAATAAAAAGCGCTTTTTTATCAATAGTCCGGCCTGCAGAAAGTTCGCTATCTATGATTTCTGAAGCTGTTTTCGGTAAAAATGCTGAAAAATCCTGTTCGTTCTCGATAGAGGAGCGGATATTTGAAGCAGAAGTAAAGTTATCCAAGACCTCCAAGCTATCATGCGAAACGGCTACTCTTTTTATCGGAATTGGTAAAATATCGCTTTTTTGCTTATTTATTGCCGCTATATAATTTGTGGCAAGTATATCATTTGGGGGAAGATTATGGATGCTACCGGCAGCTTTAGCATAGCTTGCTCCTTTTTTCAGCAGAGCTTTTATCTGCTCGTTTTCAGAAGTGTTTGCAAGTGCTGCAGCAACATCGTTTAAAAGGGAAATATCTCCGCTCTCGCTTCCAAAGGATATAGCATCAATGCAACCCATTTTATGCAAAATTTCTATTGCTCCACCACCGAAAAAAGGGGCAGATGCACAGGAATAAACGCAAGGTAGCTCTAAAACCAAATCAACGCCGCATCCTATTGCACTGCGAGCCCTTGCCCATTTTGAAATATATGAAAATTCCCCTCTTTGAACTAAAGCGCCACTCAAAACAGCGACTACTAAATCAGCGCCTTCTGCTTTGGTTTTTTCTATCAGATAGCGATGTCCGTTATGAAGAGGATTAAATTCTGCTATTATGCCGAAAATTTTCAAAAATATTGCTCCTATCTATTGATATTTTCTTCTAAATACTATAATATAGTATTTGGACTTAAAAAAGCAAGTAAAAAGAAAGATTTAAGGGGAGAGTATAATTGAAGGTTTTAGTAATCAATGCGGGCAGCTCGTCGCTGAAGTATCAGCTTATAAATATGGACGGGGAAACACTTATAGCAAAAGGTAACTGCGAAAGAATCGGAATTGACGGCAAAATAGGCCATACTTCTGTCGGCGGTGGGTCGGTAGAAATCGAAAAAGAGATGAAAACCCATAAAGAAGCGTTTTTGAATGTTGTTGAGCTTCTAACAACCGGTGAGACAAAAGTTATTGATAGCGTAGATGAAATATCAGCTGTGGGACATAGAATTCTGCATGGTGCTGAGGAGTACAAAGAATCTGTTCTTCTAACCGATGAAGTTTTAGCAACACTTGATACTATGACAGAGCTCGGCCCTCTTCATATACCGCCTCAGCTTGCGGCAGTTCGCGCAAGTATTGATGTTTTTGGCAAAGAGAAACCGATGGTTGGTGTTTTCGATACATCATTCCACCAGACTATGCCGAAAAAAGCATTTATGTTTGGTCTGCCTTATGAGTATTATGAAAAATACCATATCCGCCGTTATGGATTCCACGGGACAAGCCATAAATTTGTAATGCGCAGATACTATAAAGTTACAGAAAAAGCAAGAGAAGGCTCGAAGCTTATTGTATGTCATCTTGGAAACGGAAGCTCACTTGCCGCTATTAAAGATGGTAAAGTTTACGATACTTCAATGGGATTCACCCCTCTTGACGGTTTCCTTATGGGAACAAGAAGTGGTGGAATTGATCCATCAGTTGTAACATATATCGCAAACAAAGAGGGCAAAACTCCTGATGAGATGAGCGATATGATGAATAAACAGTCTGGTGTTCTTGGAATATCTGGTGTTTCAAGTGACTTTAGAGATCTAACAAAAGCTAAAAACGAGGGCAACAAAAGAGCTGAGCTTGCAATTGATATGTTTGTGTATCAGATAAAGAAATTTATCGGAGGATACGCAGCTGCTATGGGTGGTGTTGACGCTATCTGCTTCACAGGCGGAATTGGCGAGAACGACAACAGAATAAGAAGAGCAATATGCGAGGAGTTTGAGTTCCTCGGCCTTAAAATTACAGATGAGCTCTGTAAAGAGGCGAATGGAAAGATAGCGAAATTCTCGACAGAAGACTCAAAGGTTGATGCTTATGTAATCCCTACAAACGAAGAGATAATGATAGCGAGAGACACAGTCGAAAAAATGTAATAATTAATAAAGAAAAGCTTCCTTTTTTGGGAGCTTTTTTTGTTGCGGAAAAAATATTATAAGGTTATAATAACAGAGAACAGAGTTCAGAAGCCAGATGTCAGAAATCAGAATTAGAGAACAAACGCATGGGCAGTCCTTGCGGCTGTCCGCCATGCAAGCAGTCAGAAAAAAGGAGCGCAAAATGAAATCAATATTTGTATCAAGTACATTTCGAGATATGCAAAGTGAGCGTGATATCTTAGCACAAAAGGTAATACCAAATTTAAATGTATATGCAAGAGAATATGGTGAAAATATCCGCTTTATAGATTTGCGCTGGGGCGTTAATACCGCAGAGCTCGGAAGTGAAGAAGGAAACAAAAAGGTGCTTTCCGTCTGCCTTGATGAGATAGATAACACAAGACCATATATGATAGTACTTGTCGGTGAGAGATATGGGTGGATACCGCCAGCAGAGCTTCTGAAAACAGCGGCAGACAGCAAAAAATACCCACTACATGACTATGAGAAAAGCGTTACCGAGCTTGAAATTGAGTATGGTGCGCTTGGTGAGAATGCAGATCTATCCCACTGTCTATTCTATTTCAGAGAACCGCTTAAACGCGATGATATCCCCGTAGATATGCAGGGTGCATATATAGAGCTCGATCCTGATACCGAGATGAAATTGCAGACCCTCAAAGAAAAAATCAAAGCTTCGGGCGCTCTGGTAAAAAGCTACTCTTGTGAATGGAATGAACAGGCAGAGGGGCTATCTGTTCCTGATAACTTTGCAGATATGGTGGAGGAAGATGTTAAAAACCTCTTTGCACGGGACTTTGAAAAACTAAAGGATTTATCTTGGCAGCAGCGAGAAGAGATATCAGCTGCTCTATTTGCCGAGCAGAAAGCGGCGCAGTTTTCGGCAAGATACCCTGTCCTTGAAGCGATAGAAACTGAAATTAAAAAGCCAGAAACAAACCTCTTTTTAATGCAAGGCGTTGCTGGAAGCGGTAAGAGTACCGTTATGGCAAAGCTTCGTGAGCGGCTTTCATCCGAAAATGAAACCTTCTTTTTTGCGAGCGGAAACTCCGCCCGCTCACAGACAGCATTTGATCTATTAAAACAGATAGTCTACAAACTCGAAACACTGACAGATGCAAAAGAGCGTTTTGGTGAGGAATATGCGATATATAAAAGCGGAAGCAAAGCCGCTTGGAGCGACGGTCGAGAAAAACTATCTTCGAGTGACGGAGAGGGCAAAAAAGACCTTGAA
>CAYJGN010000032.1:3688-21578 GCA_964369635.1 uncultured Oscillospiraceae bacterium | reverse complement strand
TAAAATATCATTATTTCTAAATTGGTTTCGAAGCTTACCCGCTACTTCACTCAAAACTATATCGCCAAAATGATGTCCTAAATTATCATTAATAGCTTTAAAGTTATCAATATCAACTATAAAGAGCGCATGGATACCGTTTGGTTCCTCACCTATCGTTTCAGCTATAAGGTTTTCAGATGAGATTTTATTATAGCAGTTTGTCAGCAAGTCAGTTTTTGAGCGCAATTCAAACAACTTCTGCTCATTTATATCAAACAATTTTCCGATTGCAAAAATCGGATTACCTTCATTATTGAAAACTACTTGATAGTTAATTCTATAATAGTGCGGTACACCAGAGTCTGGAATTAGCCGAATATCAAAAGGCTTCACGATACCATTCTTAATGTTTTCATAAAATTCGGCAAATAATCCAGTATCATCATTAAATATTTTTCCTTGGCTTGCAAGTTCCTCCGGTTTAAATACTTTAAAATCTGATAGGCCAAAACTCGCCCTACCCTTTCCTTGAAACCGCACCTCAGAGCGGATAATATCATAAATGAATATCAATTCATCAGATAGCTCTGCAATCGTACTAAACAGCTTTTTATCGGTAATTCTGTCGATAAAATAATCATCTGGATTGTTTTCACAGCTTGTCAAGGTTAGATGCTCATAAACATTACGCGCATAAGCTGCAAAAATACCTTTGCCATCCTCATCTAAAAAATCAAGCTTAACAATAGTTATCTCAGATGGCAAATCATCGCCATTCAAGCTTTTATGCAACCAGTTGAATCTCATAGTCTCGCCCAAAAAAACTTCTTTGAGTTTGATTTCAGCAATTAAATCACTTCTTGTACCGTCAGGCTGAAATTCAGGTGAAAGAGATAAAAAGTTATCTGGAAACCCTATATCCTCATCAACACCAAAAAAAGATAGTGCATTTTTATTATGATATACGATTTTGCCATCTTCATTAAAAATCATTACTGATAAAGGAATTGAATCAAGCATAGAATTCGCAATGTATTCATCAATTTTTAATTTACTCATAAAATAACTCCGCTCTTATATTATCTTACATAGATAGTTAAGAAATATTTATATAATTATAGCATTATTTATCACTCAAGTCTATTAGATATAATAGACAAATTTTACAATTATAATATATATCGTCATATAGAAAAAATAATTAAGGTGATTTTCATAATAATAGTGGATATTCTTGCAAATAAGTCCAAAAAAACATTTAATTTTTTTATTTATATATTTTTATTCAAGTTAAAAACAATTATGTTACACTATTGTTACCAAAATAAGTTTTTTATAAAATCAAAAAAACAGCTAAAACCTAAATTTTAGCTGTCTTTAAATAATATATATTACTTTTTCTTTTTTCTCTTTATGAATTTCGAGTTTTTATTAAAGCCATCGCGTTTGCCACTTTTTGAAAATCTCGAGGAATTCTTTCTTTGTTTCTCAGAATGCGAATAACTTGCTTTAACTGGTTTTCCACAAATCTTAATTCCACGAAGGGCAAATAAAATATCATCTATCATATTTTCTGGAACTGCAACGAGTGATGAGCTCTCATCAATAACTATCTTGCCAAGATGACTTGAAGATATTCCCGTTTTCTCTGTTATTGCACCAACAATATGATTTGTCCTACAACGAGATGATGCGCCGATATCAAGGTGGATATTTTGAAACTTTCCACCAAACTCTTCTTGGAACCGAACACTCTTGTTTTTGAAACGTTCAGTCTTTTTAGCTTGTTTTGGGATATCTTCAATCGCTCGAGCCTTTGCTTTAAAGGCAATAGAAGCGATAGCGACTGCAACCATCTCAGCGCTATATCCCTGCTCGATAAGAGTTTTAACAAGCTCTATATTCGTTGCGTTCCCGACCTCTTCTTTTGAAAGACGCTTAATAACTTTATTGATATTCGACTCTGCATCTTTTCTTCTAATGCTATCAACTGTTGGAACATCCATCTGAGTGATATCGCATTTAAGCTTTTTCGACATCGAGCGAAGGATAGCTGTTTCTTTATTTCCACAGCAGATAGTTACGGCAACACCGCTTTTCCCTGCTCTTCCAGTTCTACCTATTCTATGGACATAATAGTCATCCATCTTTGGAATATCAAAGTTTATAACATAGTCAATATCGCTAACATCAATACCTCTTGCTGCAACATCAGTAGCGATTAGAATGCTTGTCTTGCCAGTTTTAAAGTCGCCCATAACCTTAGTTCGCTGACGCTGCTTTAAATCTCCATGGATACCGCAAGCAGAAAATCCCGCTGTATTCAATATTTCAGCAAGCTCATCAACCATGCTTTTTGTATTTGAAAAGACTATTGCGCGTTTTGGTTTATAATAATATGCCAAAAGTTTTAGAGCATTGATTTTATGCTGCTTTGGAACATCTATAAACAACTGGCTTATCTCGCCAATAGTTGCGTTATCAGTTACCAAATTCACCTTTTTCGGGTTATTGAGGTAACTATTTGCGATTTCAACTATAGCTTTTGGAACAGTTGCAGAGAACATAAGAGTCTGACGCTCACTCGGAGTATCTTTTAAAATCTCTTCTATATCCTCGCGAAATCCCATATTTAGCATTTCATCTGCTTCGTCTAAAATAATAATTTTCAGATTATCGAGCTTTAAGCTCCCTCTGTTTATATGATCAATTAGTCTTCCAGGAGTTCCAATAACAACATTTGCCGTTTTCAGCGCGCGAAACTGCGGCGAATAATCAGCGCCTCCATAGATATCAGCAGTCTTTATATACGGCATATATTTTGTTATTTTGCGAATTTCATCAGTACACTGTTGAGCAAGCTCTCTTGTTGGGGAGAGGATTAAAACTTGGACTCCCCTCTCTTCTTTTTGAACGAGTGAAATTGCAGGTATCGAAAACGCAAGTGTTTTACCTGTTCCTGTTCTCGATTGAGCGAGTATATCTCGTCCTTCAAGGATAATCGGAATAGTTTTTGCCTGAACTTTAGTAGCTTCTGAAAATCCAAGGTCATCTATAGCCCTTAAAATATCCTTTTTTAATAGTAGTTCTTTAAATGTTGTGCTCATATTTCTCCTTAATTTTTTGGCTTAAAAAAAGATGGACGCATACGTATCCATCTAACAATACTTTATAACAATATCATTATATCATATCGCAAATAGTTTAACAAGACGTTTTCTCCAATAAATACCACTAAACTTTAGTATACTTTCACAAAATTTTTATCTATAATTGTCCAAAGAAAGTCAAACAAAATATCAAATAGTCAAAAGGAATATTATCTTTGCTTTTAAAAGCAATTCTTAATATAAAAAAACTTTTTATGATAGCTATGAAATCTACCATAAAAAGCTTTTAATTATTTGCCTTGTATAAAAATTATTATTTACATAGTTATTGCACACTTACAAAACAACCGAATGCTATTTCAGTTAAAGATATTTATACTTAGATCTTTGCATCGGTATCATCAAAAACATCGCCGCACTCAGGGCAGAATTTTGGTGGTGTTTTTGGATCAGCTGGTTCCCATCCGCATTTATCGCATTTATAAAGCAGCGCTTCAGCCGGTTTTTTGCTTCCGCATTGCGGGCAGAACTTGCCTTTATTATTAGCTCCGCATTCACAGTCCCAACCGCTTGGTGCTTCAGGCATTTTATTTCCGCATTCATTGCAGAATTTGCCGGTATTCCCTGTATTCCCACAGCTGCAGTTCCAAGACGATCCTGCCGAAGGAGCTGGCTGCGCTGGTGGTGGGCTTTGATTTTGAGAAGGTGTTGTTGCAGTTGGGTTCTGCATACCAAAACCACCATTTGGAGCGCCGCCCGCCTGAGGAGGCATACCACCCTGTTGCTGTCCCATCTGGAATAAGTTGTTTGGATGCATACCGCCTGCATTATTTGCCATATTCATACCGGCAAATGCCATAAATGCACCTTGGCCTTCGTTTGCCGCAGCACTCTGCATAGCCTCTGCTTGCGCACCAACGAGATGAGCTGCCGCCATTGTTGGGTTTCTGAAGGTAGCATTTCTCTGGAGCTCTTTAATCATATCTTCATCTTCTTCAGATGCTTTAACCGATGAGACACCAAACGAATGAATTTTAAGTCCGCGAAGCTCTCCCCATTGTTTTGATAGAACTTCATTTAGTGCATTTGCAATTTCCATCGTATGACCTGGTAGGGCACTATATCGAATACCCATAGCAGAAATTTGAGCAAACGCTGGGTTTAGAGCAGTTAAAAGTTCACTTTTAAGCTGTCCATCTATTTCACTCCTAAGGTAATCCCCTGTTATATTACCGCAAACGTTTGTATAGAAAAGCATAGGGTCAATAATCTTATAAGAATACTCACCATGGCATCTTATGTCGATATCAATATCAAGACCGATATTCGTATCCACTACTCTGAAAGGAACAGCGCTCGGTGTTCCGTATTTGTTTCCGATTATCTCTTTTGTATTGAAATAATAAACCCTTTGATCTTTACCAGCTTGGCCTCCAAATGTAAACCTTGAGCCGATATTTTTAAAGCTATCTATAATTCCTTTGCCAAGACCGCCATAGAAGATACTTGGTTCGGTTGAGCTATCGTATGTAAACTCACCTGGATCAGCGCAAAGCTCAACAATCTTGCCGTTATCAACAATTATCATACATTGACCATCGGCAACCGCTATTACCGAGCCGTTTGTTATGATATTCTCTTCACCCTTTGTGTTTGAACTGCGATCACTGCTGCGCTTCTGACCTTTAGTTGCAAGGCAGTCAGCAGAAATAGAGTCACAATATATAAACTCTCTCCATTGATCTGCTAAAACGCCGCCTACTGAACCTGTTAAAGCTTTAATTAATCCCATAAAAATCCTCCGAAAATTTATTTTGGTCGCTATAATTAATAATTGTTTAAAACAACTTTTCTAACTAATATTTTATCATTAATAAACTCTTTTGCATATCTGATAAAAACAACATTTTAGCAAGCATATTTAATCCAAAAATAGTTATTTTAACTAAAACTGTTTTCTGTTTAATAAAATAAATAGCTGTCTTTACCTTTAACCCAGAGATATTTACTTTTAAAACAAAGAGTGCGGGAAAATTCCCGCCCTCTTTGCCAAAGTCAAACGTCCTATATGACAAGAAATATTTTATAATCATCTTCCCGAATTTCTTGAAAACCCATTGTTTTTAGTAAGCGAATTTTTATAACAAATTCACCAATAACTAATTAATTTGTTGGCATAAGAGACTCAATAATATAAACAACATCTTTATCTTCAAATGAAATTTCGCCCTTAGGTGCATCATAGCGCAAAATTAGCTTGAACTGATAGTCCCCATAGTTTCCAGCAACAGAATATATCGGATAGCCGTTATTATCAGACATAAAACCTTCAAAGGTAGTATCCCCAACAACTACAGGCTCAATATCCTCTGCATCATCGTAATAGATTCTGTCGTTTAATGCATCATGCTGCGCATCATAGATAAAAATCGAGATTGATGGGTGATTTAGCATTGAAATATCATTAGTAGCCTCTTTATAAAGCACAACAGAATCAGTCATAAGATCTTCTTCGTCCCCGTTTATCATAAAGGGAACAACCAACCAATTTTGCGGAACAGAAACATCGAATTCACCAACAGAATATACCTCGCTGATTATCTCTTCCATATCGTCTCCACCTCCATCAGGCGATTGCTCACTATCACTACCGCTGTCGCTACCACAACCGATTACTAATACAGCTATCAAAGCAACAACTATCAATAAAACTATCTTTTTCACAATACACCCCCCTAATTTATATAATATTTTTTCTAAATATTATATAAATTTTAACATATAAGATTTATTAAGTATATGTGCCATTTGGCACATTTTATAGTTTATGAATTTTTATAAAATTCGACAAATATTTTAATAACACAAAAAAGAGCCGATTAATAATCAGCTCTTTTAAATATATAATAAATTCAATCAAAATGATAGGTGCTAATCACTTAAGCCCAAGGGTCATCAGAAGCAGGCCTTTTAATATCAGCAAATATCAGATAGTCCCATAAAAACCATTCACCTGATGATGCTTTATACCGCAGCTTAACTCCTCGTGCGTTGCTGGCTCCACCCGACTTTAAGAAAAGTCTTAAGAAACCCTCTGAAACAATTATCTCATTCTCTTCAGACTCATAAACTGAAACCGTATACGGCATTGTTGGTTTATAATTATTAGCATATGTAGCGCCATCGAAATAAGAGTTTATAAGATATGGGAAAATCTTCAATCTATCGCTAATATATTCTATATCATACTCATCAATCGCTTTAGGGCCACGCAAGTAATTAAGCATTTCTACGCAGTTATCCTTATTCTCATTAAAACTGCTTAAAACAGCAACAACAAGTGCTGCAACTCTCTTAGGATCTTTAAAATCACCGCATATATTTTTAAGTTCAGATAAATCTTTAGGTAGCTTATCAAAAACGATAGAAACTTTTTTTGCATTGTATGCTGTATCGGTATTTTTTCTAAAATCAACCGTATCCGAATTGAAATTCATATAACTCACACTCCACAAAAGAATTCTTACTAAATAATATATTTCTATTATACAATATTAAAATTCAAATCGCAATTATTCTTCAGAAATTTCCAAAAATTAATAATTTGTTTACTATTCTTTAAATTTTATCAGCCTGAATATCTCAATTTTCTGACTTTTACCTTTAAGTTCAATATCATCACCCATTGAAATAAAATCAACTTTATCAGATATAGCGTCAACAATGCTCTTAGTTGCTAAAATAGTGCCTGGTTTTGCATTTGACTCAAGCCTTGCAGTAACATTAACAGTATCTCCTATTGCGGTATAATCCATCCTATCTATTGATCCGAAATTTCCAACAATACATGGCCCATAATTAATACCGATACCGATTTTAATACGTCTGCCATACTTATTCATAAACTTATCTTCAAGCTCTTTTGAGCGAACTATCATATCGAGTGCTGTAACTGCTGCTTTATATTGGAAATCATCTGCTTTAATTGGAGCACCCCAAAAAGCCATGATACTATCTCCCATATACTTATCAATAGTGCCGCCTGTTTTTAAAACCGACATACTCATCATAGTTAAATACTCATTTAATATCTCTGCAACTTCTGCTGGGCTCAGCTCTTCGGATAATGGAGTAAATCCTCTGATATCCGCAAATAAAACAACTATATCGGTTAATTTCCCTCCAAGTTTACTGCTTGCATCTTCATCATTTAAAAGCTCAGTTACAACTTCAGGCGCTAAAAACCTTTTAAACGTCGTTGTAATCCTTCTTTTTTCAATTAAAGAGCGGAGATAACTTATAATAACCGAAAGCGCATAGCAGATGAAAGCTGAAATTAGAAAATATAAAATATGTATAATATATCCAATTTCAAATAAGAATAGACATGAAAAAAACCATAATACAGAAGCTGCAATATAGAAAATAGTTGCATGGGAAAATTTCCTACCGAATAGCCAAAATGACATAACAAACGTTAAAAAAAGCAATATGGCATTCTGAACATCCTCATCAATCTCATCTTTTAAATCGCCATTTATAAGCGCAGCTATTGCATTCGCTTGATACTCAACACCATACATCTTACGAGCATGATCAATTGCTGTGAAATATTCATCGCTCATACCAAGCGCATAAGGTCCTATAAGAACTATTTTATCGGTGAAAATATCGGGATCAATTCTTCCTTCAATTAAATCGACAATAGAATATCCGTCATTATAAGAGCCAGGATATGAGCTATACTGGAGATACCACATTCCATCGCTATCAGTTACTGGGACGCTAATTTCATTAATCCCAATACTTTTCATATACTCACTATAAATCACCTGATTAAAAGATGGGTAAACTTCTCCTGAAGGTAACTTAACTTCCCATATTGCGTGTCGCAAAATACCATCGCTATCAAGCATAGCATTTAAATGTCCAGAAATAGATGCCTGCGCTAAAGCAGGAAATGGCTCTTCAACTAAAACAACAGCATTTTCATCCATGTAAAAGCTGCCATCTGGAAGCATTACAAGCTTGCTATCAAAGGTTATATTTGAAGCTGTAACAACATTCCCACCATTCAAAACTGCTTCAACCAGTCGCAAATCATCCTCGCCATTATCTGTTGTTGTATACAAGGTATCAATACCAATCACCGCTGGTTTTTTATCAGGATCTGCATTCAAAACCTCAATAGATTCTGCCATAATATCACGAGGCCACGGCATCGAATCATAAGCTTCAAGCGCTTTAACATCCATCCCAATAATAACTATCTCACTATTTGGCGTGCTGTGTTCTTGGTAAAATTCATCGTCAATATCTGTTACCGTCGAAAAAAGTGGACTTATGTTGAGCAGAAAGACTATAACAAAAGAAGAGATAAGCGAGAAGAGCATTCTCCCCGCCAATCTTTTCTTTTTTTCATCAATATTTAATTTTGAAATTATATTCAAAAATGCTTTTTTCATTATAAAACTCTATAATTCTCTCTAATCATCATCGTCGTCATCGCTCTCGCTGGCTGATGCCTGACTTTGATTGGTGCTTGGTCCTGCTGGTGTTTGATGACCACCACTCCCATTACCATCGGCTGAAGATGATTGGCTTTCGCTTTCATCATCATCGTCATCATCTGAAGATGATTGGCTCTCGCTTTTATCATCCTCGTCATCGTCATCTTCTTCGCTATCTGATGATGAATTATTAGAGTTTTGATCAGCACTTCCACTTGATGACTTCTCGTCATCGTCATCGTCTTCATCTTCATCTTCATCATCGTTCTCTTCATTATCGTCGTCATCGTTCTCTTCATTATCGTCGTCATCGTCATCATCTTCATCATCATCGTCATCATTTAGCTCATCTATCAAACGACGCAATTCTTCAGAATTTAAATCTCCATTTGCTTCAATTTCTTCTAAAAGCTCCTCTTCACCTTCAAGCGCCTTTAGTGCAAAATCGGATAGATTATCCTCTGATAAGTCTACTATAGTTATTCTATCTATATCATCTTCATAGTCGTAAAAAGCTGTTTTACCAGCTGGAAGATCAACATCATCATAGTCATTATCATTATTATCATCATCGTCATCACCCGAATCAGTAGCATTAACTAAAACTTTACCTGTCAAAATTGTAGTCTCTGAAACAGTACGGCTATCAGCAGTATAAGTCGAAACAATACCTGAAGTTCCTCGAATACCAGTAATCATATTTGAAGTCTGTATATTCATGCTCTCATCGTCAGCAAGTGGGGCTGTAACGTTAAAGAACAAACTTCCAGCAGTTAATGTTAAAAGGAGATCTTTACCGTTATAGTCTATTGTTGAGGCCGATGATTTGTCAAGCTTAATAGCTTTACTATCATCAAGGCTTATAAACGCAAACCCATCTGTTCCAGTTTTAACCGAATAACCACTTTGAAGTCTCATACCTTCAAATGGTTCGAGGGCCTGACCGTCGCTATTCTCAATATATATCTCGCCCTCAAATAGTTCAAGACGCATAATATTTGCAGTCGCACTCTCAATATTGCTTTGTGAGTTACCCGCTCCTTCTGCGTCATTTGAGCCACAAGCAGTTGTGAAAATCATCACAATCGTTAGTATCAGCCCAATTATCCTTCTGTTTTTGTTGTTCTTATCGGCTTTCATTTTATAGCTTCCTCTCATACTTTTAGGTAATATCTACTCCCAAGCTTTGCTATCAAAAAACATCTCAAGCAATTCGCCGTCGAGTTTTCCTTCATTAACCATCTCACGCATTATAATAAAAACTCTGTCTATCGGAGTTGGTTTTTTATATGGCCTATCAACAGCTGATAATCCATCAAAAACATCAATTATTGTGAGTAGTCTTGTCGGTTTATCGAGCTCATTCCCTTTAAGCTTTTCAGGATATCCGCTACCATCTATAAACTCATGATGTCTTCCAGCCCAAATCGGGACTGACTCGTATTCATTTTTAAAATTCATCTTTTCGAGAATTTGCTTTGTCATAACAACATGGTTTTGCATAATCTCGCGCTCTTTTTCAGTTAGAGTTCCCTTAACAATTGACAGGTCTTTTATTTCATCCTCTGTAAACCAGTTGCAAACGGCTCCCTCATCATCAGTATATACAAGCGTTGAGAGCTTAGAAACTCTTTTGAGTGTTTCCTCATCTAAAAATGACCTCTTATTAATATCCTGAACAAACAAGCGAACCTCTTCTATTTCTCTGAGTTTTTCGTTTGGGTCGGTTTCGTTCTTTGCAGAATGAAGCTTAGTTGTCAGTTTAATTATATCAAGCCTTGTCATAATACGCTCAAGCTTCCAGCTGAGTCTTGTTTCTTTATCCATAACTTCAAGTGGCGTTGCGAGTTTTCCTATATCGTGCAACCAGATGCTCATAATAAACATCCGTCTTCCTTCTTCGGTAAATATATGCTCTGCATTATCTTGCTTAGATTGCCACTTAATAAATCTCTCTGCATATTTCGCCATATTATGGGTATGCGAAACGTTATATGGTGTTCGAAGATAGATAACCTCAGCAATAGTTTTAACAATAGACTCCATAAGTCCTTTAATTTCAAAGGTATAGTTTATATTAGTGAGCTTAATTGCGGCCATTGATGCTATTGCCTTTAGCACCATCTCGCTGTTTTCGCTAAAATCAATTGTGTTCCCTTTTTCGTCTTTTGCATTGAGAAGCTGCATAACTCCGATTGTACTTCCCTTATCATCAATCATAGGTAAAACTATCATTGATTTTGTTTGATACCCTGTTAATTTATCGTAATACTTAGGGCCCGAAAAGTCAAAAAGTTTGCTTTTATAGACATCTGATATATTTATAACTTTATTTTCAAGAACGCTATATGTACAGACATTCTCTCTTGTCATAGCAACATTTGGCAGATTAATGTTTTTATTTTTTCCTCCGCTCCTAATACCAAGTGAACGGGTTATCATTATTTTGAATTCAAGCTCGTTGTTATCAACAATGTAAAGCGTTCCTCCATCGCAATTTGTTATATCGAGGGCATTATTTAGAATAAGCTCAAGAAGTGAGTCACTATCATAAACTGATGACACTGATATAAAGGTATTAAGTAGTTTAACTATGTCAAGATTTGTCATAAAATAATCCTGTCCCCCCTTTTTGCTAAAAAGTATTTTGAATTATATCGTTTTACCTGCTGATCGATATTTAGCAGATATTCATCATCACTATATGGATCGTGATGGATAATAGCCAATGCTTTGCAGCCACATCTTTTAGCAACGCTAACAGTATCACGCCAAGATGAATGGCCATACCCCGATTTTAGCATTTTTTCTCGCCTACCATACTGACCATCACAAATCAAAAGATCAGCGTCTTTTGAAAAGTTAATAAAATCAGCTGAATTGTTAATGTCAAGCTCTATATCTGTTGCATAAACAATTTTTTTATCGCCTATATGTAGTTTATAAACAGCAACTCCGCCTGGATGGGTTCCTTCAAAAATATCAATTGAATAGTTTTTCTTTTCAAGCTCTCCTTTTATTTCATTAAAGGATATATTAGCTTTAAATGAAGAGGTATCAACTGGCCATATTGGCGGTGCCATAAAACTATTAATCTGTTTTTCAATAGTTTTATTGTCTCTATTAATTCCATAAATGTCAATAGTTGCATTTTTATTAAACATTATATCAGATGCAACAAGTCCCATTATATGATCAAAGTGAGTGTGTGATAGAAATAAATTTATGTTACACCTATTATTTTCATTAAACTCAATATAGTTACTAATATTTAAAAACCCACTACCAGCATCAAAAACAATATAGTCTTCTTTTGTTTTCACAACTACCGAGAGGGTTGCTCCTCCAAAAATTTTATACTTTTCATCATCAACTGAAACGGAACCTCGTGTTCCTAAAAATATTATCTCTATCTCCATAACGCCACCTTTCATCCTATTAATGCACAGTAATGAAATTTTATTGCATAATATATGTAAAATTTACGTAAAATCTTTCGTTGTAATATATAATATATGTCAAACAACATTTACATCGACCGAGTTTTATAAAACTTAATTTAAATCGCAAAAATATTAATAAATTGTTGTATTTTATGTTTAAATATGATAAATTAAAGATATAATCTTTATGCACATTTAAAGATTGTGATATTACTGTGTTATAAAAGGAATAAATGAATTTCAGCCTTATAACATGATTATTTAGGAGATAATTATGAACAGAAAAAACAAAGCAGCGGTTTTGGCGTTAATCTTAGCGTTTATGCTTATTTTATCTGGATGCGAAGGTTCTGCAGCAGATAATATTTTTGGCGGCGGTGGAAGTTCCAGCAGTCAAGGAACTCTTGGTGGTGGTGATGATGGCGCCCCAACTATTGTAGACTACTCGCGCGGAACTTTTGAAGGTAGCTATTTTCATGTTGAGAGTGGATATGAGATTAGTCTTGCAAGCGATGATACCCTCTATTTTATACAGGATGATTTAATGTTCTATGGCAGTTATGTTTATAATGAGGGCAATTTCGAATTCACATATGAAGATGGTTCTGTTGATACAGGCTATTTTATGGAGTCTGATCCTGAGCATCCATATAAACCAGTCCTTTATATCAACGGGATAGGTAAATTTATAACATCAGATGTTTACTGGGGCGACTCAGCACCAACTTCTAATCATTTTGTAGGTGAATTCTACTACGAAGGCACCGGTGCTTATGTTGCATTCTATTCAGATGGAACATTCGGGTTCTTCGATGAAAATGATATTATCGACCCCGATTTCTATGAAGGGTACTATGAGCATAATGGTGGAAAAATCGTTCTTTCAAGCGCTTACCACAGCTTTAATTACACATTCTATATTGTTGATAACGATACCATCCAGATAAATGGACTTGATGGTTATTTCTATCGCTCGAGCGGAAACGGAAACGGCAACGAAATGCCACCTCCCCCTGCCTACTATTCGGCATTTGAGGATCATAACTTATACTACGAACTCCCAAACACAGGTAGCCACTACTTTATGAATGGTATTTATTATTATTACTCTGGCGGTCATGACTATCTAGTTGAAGACTGCGACGTTGAAGTTGTTCTCCATTCAGTTGATGACAACGGTGATGGCACTCAGACAACACACTTCACATCATATATTTACTTCACAACCCCACCACCAGACGCCGCAATGGATAGCCATTCATATACAACCCTTTTCGACTACTACACTGGCTACACATTTAAGTTTGGTGATGCAAACGTGGTCTCATATACCCTCCCCTATAACGGCCGTGATATAGTTATCGAGCTAACTAAGTCATTCACCTATGACTATAACGTCGGAGATAGCTTCCTGCTTTTCACCTTAGATTATACAATGGTTTCCCCTATTGGATACGACGGCTTAGTCTTTTCGTTTGACAGAGCACCTTATACCTATGAAGATTCAAGAGCGCGCGTTGATGAGAGTTATGCTCTTGCATACGGAACACCTTTTTATGAGTATGACCACTATTACACCCACGAGAATTTCTATTTCAAAATAATTAATTAGGAGAAATTATGTCAATAGCTACTACAGCCCTGCTGTTAATAATTTCATTTTGTTTAATCGCATATTTTAAATCACAAAAAAGCAAAGCAACCGCATCTGCTGATAAGAGCAAATTTAATATGTATATTGCTGCACTTATATTTTTCGCTGTTATCTGCGGTCTTTACCTTTTAGTCAGTATATTATTTATAATGGGTATGTAATTTAAAATACCCAAAGGAGAAAATCATGAAAATTAAGAAAATTTTAGTCGTAATGCTATCAGTTTTTCTAATATTTGCACTTTCTGCTTGCGGTGATTCATCTTCTCCGAGCAGTATTAGCTCTTCGCAGTCGGATAGCGATATTCCAGGTTTAGTTGATGTAGAGGTCGGTAGTTTTTCTGATTATAGCGGTTGGTATTCAAATGCACTTGACTCTGATATGCCATTCCACGTTATGCATATAGATGACTCTTCTGCATTCGCCTATGACCTTGATGGCAACATTATAGGCGAGGCATATGGGAATTATGATGAGCAACGCGCACTCAACGGAAATCCGCTTATCGTTCTTGAGTTTGATGATTTGGGGCTCTCTTATGGAGTTATAGGCTCACCTGAAGATAGCATAGATTTAATACCTATTGATGAATGGTCAACTGATGATGATAATGTCTACACCTTTTATCATCAAGAAAACACTCCTTTCATCGATGAATCAGAAGATCTTTTAGATTTTGAGACCACCTCAAATGCCCTTTTAGAAGCACTTGGCGATAATCTTATGGATAGAATGATTGTTGAAACCGGCGAGGAAGAGATTAATGGTATTCTTTTCAAAACTTTCGCAATTGGCACAAACCATGAAGAACATTTTGTTGCCGAAGAGCATTATGCTGTATCAGAGGATTTACAGGTGCTTTATCTTGATGTTTTAGCAGGCGGGATTTGGGAGCCATATACCGCAGAATAAATGCAGTGAGGTGCGAGTTTTATGAACAATGTTAATGACTACTTAGACAGCCATATCCTAAATGAAGTTCGTAAAAGGCAAAATAAAGCCAGATTTTATAAAAAATTAATCTATGTCTGCGTCGGGATCATACCAGTCTGCATCATTTTAATTTTAATTTTTCACTATACCTACTACGAAAATCCAGCAGTTCTCGCAACCGTTTTCCTATTACCATTTCCAGCTGCGTTCTATATAGTTTTTTTATCAAATAAGTTTATAACAAAACAGTATAGAATACGAAAAGACCTTTTGTGGGACTATGCCATTAATGACGTTTTATCTAAATTTTTCGATGTTTCGGAATATAATAGAAAGTCGCGTATTTCAGACAATATAGTAATCGCTTCGAATGTTGTTAGAGGTTTTGATCATATAATAGGTCGCGATCACCTAAAAGGAAAATATAAAGAGCGCTATTTTGAATTTTCAGAGATGGGTTTCACAAGACTCGAGCGGTATTCCGACGAGAGCGGTGGTGGTAGCACTCAGGTACTTTTTTTCAGCGGTCCCTGGTTTGTTTTACAGTTTAACAAATTACTCCCCGGTAGATTATTAATTCGCGAGAAAAACAAAAAATTTAAGGTTGTTGGAAATATCGGACAACTTAAAAAAACTACTACATCCAATGAAGAATTTAACGAAAGATTTAACGTTTATACAGATGACGAAGCAACCCTTTCATATATCTTGACACCCGATTTTATTAGCGCACTACTTGAAAAAAGCAAATCTGTCGGCAGTTTTTTAAATATATCACTCGAAGGCGGTAGACTTTATTTAGCTTTTAACAGCAGCGGATTGTTTACCAGTTTTTTCGATGAAGATGAACTTTACAGCATTAATAAAATAAAAGAATGGTATAAATTAGAGCTTCAAAGGTATACCGATATAATTGATCTATTTATAGATTCTAAAAAACTCGATATATAATTTTCAAAAAACTGCAATATATTCATTTAAACAAAGTTTTAATATACTAATCTTTAATATTGAAATAAAAGCAAAGAAAAACAGACGTAAAGCGAATTAACTTCACGTCTGTTTTATTATATAAAATATTTAAAAATTAATCTTTTTTAGGTTCGGTTAAAAGCTCTTTGTTATCTCCTTCAAATGTTCTTCCCCAACCTGAAACCATCGAGAATATCAGTGTTAAGAATAGGAATATCGGATAAACGGTACCGATAGCAACTGATACAGGTGAAAGTCCTGAGAAGACAACTCCGATAAATACAAATACGCTCATGAAAGGAATTATAGCTGGGAGTGAGTTTGCAATTCCATCGAGGATATTAGCTCTTCTATAAGGATGAAGTCCCTTAGCTGCACCAATTTTATTTAGCACAGGGCCAAAGGTTAAAATTGAAGCTGAGGTAACACCACCGAAGATGATATTTGTGAAAGATATACCTATTGTACAAGCGATTTCAGCACCTCTTGGCGTCTGAGCCATCTTGCTGTTTAATATCTTTTCAACTATGTATTCAAGAAGTCCAGCTTCGGTTAAAACACCCATAATACCAAATACCGCTATAACTAAACCAACTGTTCCGAGCATACTACTAACACCACTTACAAGGAACCCTGTTAATGCATTGTGTGAAGCATCGTTTGCCAAGATAGCTGATGGTGGGAAAAGCCCGAGCGCGAGACCGGTTGCTATTCCAGTTGCCAAACCGACAAAAATTCCAAGGAAGATATTTCTTGTTTTTGTTGCAACGACAAGCATAATAGCCACAGGTACAAGCATAACAAGCGATAGAGGGTTTGCAGTTGCTTCAATTGCTGAAGCTGTTGCTGATGAACCGCCCATACCACCGACTAATGCATATACAACAAGAGAAATAATTCCAGCAACTATTGCGTATTTTAGTCTTGTACGAACAACACCGCCAACGTCTGCAGTTGTTCCGTCTTTATACTGTTGTGTTGAAGCTGAAGCTATTGTTGTGTCTGAAATTGGAGCTAAGTTATCACCGAATATAGCACCTGAAACGATAGCACCCGTAACGAACATCGGACCACCGCCAAGAGCTATACCTGCTGGTAGGAATATTGGGAACGCTGTAAACATTGTACCTATTGAAGAACCTGTTGCAGTTGAAACAACACAGGTTGCAAAGAAGATAAATGCTACGAATACTCCCCCACTCATACCAATTGAATTTGCAAGCCAAACAAATCCACTTGATAATCCGCTTTCTTTCATAAGTGCTGAGAACATACCAATTACAAAGAAAATAACTATAACAGATACAGCTGTTATTGATGAGATGCCTTTTATAGCAGCATCCCAGAATTCAGTATAGCTTTTTGCAAATATACCGCCAACAAGCAAAGCAACAAATCCGCCCATAGCGAGCGCTTCCATGTTAAATGCATGAAGTATTATAAATACTACTGCGCAAAATGCAAAGAATATTGCTACCGGAACGAGCGACATAAACATACCGCCGCGAAACTCTAACTTCTTAGTTTTTGCCTCCATAAATTCCAACCCCTTATTAAATTTTTATTTTATACCTTTTTCTGCCGCAAGCTTTGTGAGCGCTGTTTTAATCTTTTCAAAACGTTTTAATGCTTCGCTATCCTCATTAAAGCATGCAGTTACGATTCTAATATACCCCTCTCCCTCACTACCGTAAGGAACGCCTTGATTTACCATTATATTTGCTTCTTTAATTAGGTAATCAACAACTTCTTCGCTTGTTCCAAGTGCTTTAATATTTAGCCATGATAGAATACCGCTCTCACTTGGTTGCATCTTAACCCCTGGAATCGTGCTTAAAACTTCATATGCAAGCATACGCCGTCTGTCAAGACGCTCTTTATATTCTTTGAGTATGCTCTCATCTTCAAGTGCTGCAACAGCACCAAATGAAGATAACGTTGATGCTGCTCCGAGAATATTAACCGCTCCGCCATAGTAAACATCCATAAAGATATCATTAGTATAGATATATCCAATTCTAAAGCCAGATAGACCAAGACCTTTGGATATTGAGCAAACAGTTACCGTTCTCTCCCACATTCCCTCTACGGTATTTGGCGATAAAAATTCTATATCGTCATAAATGTGGTCTTCAAATGCCTGGTCAGATATAAGGATTAGGTCATGTTTCTTAACGAAATCACATATAAGCCTTACATTGTCAGGACGGAAAACAGTTGTTGTTGGGTTATTTGGATGGGTTATTAAAACTACTTTAGTCTTATCAGTTACCCTCTTCTCAAGCT
>CAYJGN010000032.1:0-3678 GCA_964369635.1 uncultured Oscillospiraceae bacterium | reverse complement strand
ATACATTGGAACTTCAATCGGAACAGCACCGAGCAGTTTGCAGTTTAAAAAGTTACTTGGATATGATGGACAAGGTATCAAAACCTCATCACCTTCGCTTAGAAACGGCATCATCGAATAGATAAGTCCGCTATCAGAGCCTGGTGTTACGATAATATTTCTTGTAGGGTCTATATCAAGTCCATTCTGTCCCTTGATAAATTTTGCAAGAGCAGTGCGAAGCTCAATTATACCGATAGGCATACCGTAATGCGAGATAAATCCTGTATCTATCGCGTCTTTCATCGCTTTTTTAACCGACTGCGGCACTGAAGGGTCTGGGAAAAATGGATCAGCCCATGCCATAATTTCTCCGCCGCCTGCTAAGAATTTGCCGGCACCCTCTCCAACATCAGCTTTTGTTACCGATAGGAAAAGACCGCCTTGTAGGTCGCGAAATCTGCTGTTCATTTTATCCTTTAAACTCATAAATTCACCTCCTTATTGTTTATTTAAAAGCAATAGCTTCTATTTCACAAAGAACATTTTTCGGCAGTGTTTTAACTGCAACACAGCTTCTTGCTGGTTTTGATGTGAAGTATTTTGAATAAACTTCGTTAAAAGCCGCAAAATCTCCCATATCAGCAAGGAAACAGGTAGTTTTTATAACATTTTCAATATTCGAGCCACCCTCTTCAAGGACTGCAATAAGATTTTTAATAACAAGCTCTGTCTGCGCTGTTATATCATTCTCACAAACTTCACCACTTGCTGGGTCTATTGGAATTTGGCCTGATGTAAAAACCATATTACCGAAAACTTTTCCTTGTGAGTATGGGCCAATTGCGCCTGGGGCTTTTTTTGTGTCTATTGTACTAATCATTTTATACACTCCATTCAAAAAATATTTATTATAGATATAATACCATAGCTATTATTTTAGTCAATGAAAAATATTTTGTTTGTAGGAATTAATAAAAAATATGCAGTTTATTTAATAAAAACGACTAAAGAATATTGATAAAACTTCTTAGATGTTATATAATCTAAAGTATAAAATTATTTATTTGGAGTTATAATGAAAAACTACCTTAAATTTACCGAAAAAGATAAACTTGTTATTAATTCTTATAATATGATGCTTGATGGTCTCTCTGAGTTTTTAGGCGATGGGCATGAAATTCTGCTTCATAGCCTTGAGGACCTTGATGAGTCTGCAGTTAAGGTTATAAACGGTCACTTATCTGGTAGGCGTGAAGGTGCCCCTATAACCGACCTTGCAATGGAGATGCTCTCTAAGTTTTTAAAAAACGACGAGAGTAAATGCGGAAAAGTTTATTATAATCGAAGCAGTAAAGGGGTTCCGCTCCGCTCAGCAACCCTTCCGATATTCGGCGAGAACAATAGAATAATTGGACTTATCTGTATCAACTTCTATATGGACATTCCGCTACACAGTTATTTAGACAGCCTTATGAAGTTTAAAAATGAGAACAACAATGTTGTTGAAACGTTTGTGACAAATAGCGATGAGCTTATATCTTCAACTATTTTAAAAGCAAAGAATGCAGTTATCAATGATGCATCGGTAACGGCAAGCAACAAAAACAAAGAGATAATCAGATATCTATTTGAAAGAGATATCTTTGATTTAAAGGATTCTGTGGTGAAGGTTGCAAAGCTGCTATCTATCTCTAAAAATACAGTTTATATGCATATTCGAAATTTCGCACAGTAGAAATAAAAATACGGAGGAATAATAATGAAAGTTTCAAATTTAGTGGGCGAGAGGTTTAAAGAGCGCCCCTCAGACTGCATAATAGATAGCCATGCTCTTATGGTGCGTGGAGGATATATTAAAAATGTTGCAAGTGGTATCTTCTCGTCATATACCCCACAGAAAAGAATAGCAAGAAAAATTGAGCAGATAATTAAAGAAGAGATGGATAAAATTGATGGACAGGAAGTTGCCTTCCCTGTTGTTTTACCAGCTTCTCTATGGGAAGAGAGCGGCAGATATACTTCTGTTGGAAGTGAGCTTGTTCGCTTTAACGACAGAAATAATGGCGATTATCTTCTCGGCATGACCCATGAAGAAGCGGCAGTTCATCTTGTTCGTGAATATGGTCAGAGTTATACAAAATACCCATTTATGATTTACCAAATTCAAACGAAGTTTCGCGATGAGGCAAGACCTCGAGGCGGACTTATTCGTGTCCGCGAATTCACCATGAAAGATGGTTACTCATTCCATACCTCACAGGAGGATTTGGAAGAGTATTATGATATATGCCATAAAGCATACGAGAGAATATTTAAAAGAGCTGGTGTCCCAGAGGTTATTTCTGTAGCTTCAGATAATGGTATGATGGGAGGTAACCTCTCTCATGAATTTATGCTGTTAACTTCTGTTGGTGAGGATACCATTGTTAGCTGTTCCCTTTGCGGTTATAGCGCTAATATGGAAGCCGCTGAAAATATCACCCAAAACTCAAAAGGTGATATATCCGCTCCCCTAACTGAAGTTGATACTCCAAATGTTGAGTCTATTGAAGATGTCTGCAACTTTTTGAAATTGCCACAAGAGAAGAGCTGCAAGGCTGTTGTCTATCAAAAAGCAACTGATAATAGCTATGTAATACTATTTATACGTGGTGACTACGAAGTTAATGATGCGAAACTTAAAAATCTGCTTGGTTGTGAGTTCTACCCTGCTATTATCACTGACGAGAGCAATATAGTCGCTGGATTTATAGGTCCTGTTGGTCTTTGTGCAGAAAACTGCACAGTATTATTTGATAGAACGCTTCAAAACACAAACAACCTCGTTGTTGGTGCTAATAAAAAAGATACCCACTGCACAGGTTTTGATATCAATCGTGATTTAGATGGTGAAATAGAGTTTGTTGATGTTGCAAAGGTTAAAGAGGGCGGTATATGCCCACTTTGCAAAAAAACAAGCCTTGAAATTAATCGCGGAATTGAAGTCGGCAACATCTTCCAGCTTGGCGATAAATATACAAAATCTATGGGCATGACCTACCTTGATGACAAAGGCGATACGAAGCATCCGATAATGGGTTGCTATGGAATCGGCGTTGGAAGGCTTGCAGCGTCTGTCTGCGAAGCTCACCACGATGATTACGGTCCTATCTGGCCTATCTCAATAGCACCTTGGGAAGTGCAGATATGTGCTGTTCGCTCAGATGATGCTGATGTCCGTAGAATTGCGGACGCTCTATATAACACCTTAAAAGAGCGCGGTATTGAAGTTATATATGATGACAGAAAAGTTTCCGCCGGTGTTATGTTCTCAGATGCCGACCTGCTTGGTGTTCCGCTAAGAGTTGTTATAAGTCCTCGAAACCTCAAAGAAAGTGTCTGTGAAATATCAAGCAGAGATAAAAGCATCTCTATTAAAGCAGAGGTACCAAAAACCGCTGATGAAATATGTAAACTCGTTGAAGAACTAAAAAACCTTTATAGATAATCAAAACCACCAGTTATGGCGGCTATCTTTAAAGAAACTTGTAACACAAAAGCCTGTGAATTTTCATAATTCACAGGCTTTTTATTCGAAACTTATTTGTTTAATTGGTAAAACAAAACCAAGGAGAAGAGCAGTAACAACCTTACCAAAACGAAGCTTTTTCTAAAAATACATATCGCGAGTATCGTTCACCGATAGGTGAACAGTCT
>CAYJGN010000031.1:0-22752 GCA_964369635.1 uncultured Oscillospiraceae bacterium | reverse complement strand
ATCTGTGTTTTATTACCTAAAAAACAAGATAAGCGATAAAAAACTTTGTTTTTTTTGTCGATAATGGGAAAATAGAAGAAAAGCAGGAAAAGGTGAACAAAACACAAAAAGAAATATAAATATAAGGGAAAAATATAATCTGTGTTTTATTACCTAAAAAACAAGATAAGCGATAAAAAACTTTGTTTTTTTGGTTGACGATGGGAAGATAGAAGAGAAAAAATAAAATTTCTCAAAGAAAAACGATAAGGAAATAAATTATGTATCTTCATTTAGGGCGAGAAACGCTTGTTATGACAGGCGAATTAATTGCAATTTTAGATATAGATAAAGCGACGATTAAAAAAGATAGCCGAGATTTTCTAAAGAGGGCAACTAATAGAGGAGATGTTATAAACGTTACCGATGAGCTGCCAAAATCTTTTATTATAACCGATGAAAAGGTTTATATATCGCAGCTATCACCGACAACCCTCAAAAAGCGAAGTATTAGTTTTAAAGGATAGAAATTTTTACCGCTAAAATGCGGTTTTATATAGAAAAAATGATGATTAGCATATTTTTATTATTACAGCTTTTCATTATTTTGGCTCTAAAGTTAATATCTGTCAGAGTAGGCAGATAAAACGAGATAAAGAATGGAGAAATAGAATGTCTTTTACCGAAAATAAGTACGATGAAAATCAAATACAGGTGCTCGAAGGTCTTGAAGCTGTTCGCAAAAGACCTGGTATGTATATTGGTACAACAGGACCACGTGGACTGCATCACCTTGTATATGAAATAGTTGATAACAGTATCGACGAGGCGCTCGCTGGCTTCTGTGGAAATATAAAAGTTTCTATTTTAGAGGGCGACATTATCGAAGTTATAGATGATGGTCGTGGTATTCCCGTTGGAATTCACCCGAAACTCAATCTTCCGGCTGTAACAGTTGTTTTTACTGTCCTTCATGCCGGCGGTAAATTTGGCGGCGGCGGATACAAGGTTTCAGGTGGTCTGCACGGAGTTGGTTCTTCTGTTGTTAATGCGCTATCTGAGTGGCTTGTTGTTGAGATAAAAGACGGTACTAAAATATATAAACAGCGTTTTGAGCGCGGTGTTGCGGTAACTGATTTGCAGGTTATCGGGAAAACCGAGGAGACAGGTACAAAGGTTACCTTTAAATCCGACCCTAAGATTTTTGAAGAAACAGTTTATGAGTATGAAATTCTCGAAAACAGACTTCGTGAACAGGCATTTTTAAATGCAGGTCTTTCAATCGAGCTTACCGATAAGAGAGCTGGAAGTGAGCAGGGTGAGAAACTCTTTTATGAGGGCGGAATAAAGAGCTTTGTTAAATATCTTCATAAGAAAAAAGGTCTTGAGGGACTTCATTCCTCTGTAATTTACCTAAACGGTGAGCAGGGAACTGCGACCGCTGAAATTGCTCTGCAGTATAACGATAGCTACAACGAGGTTATCCTCTCGTTTGCAAATAATATAAATACTATTGAGGGCGGTACCCATGAAGTTGGCTTTAAAAATGCTCTAACAAGGGTTATAAACGATTATGCAAGGAGTAAAAAATTCCTAAAAGAGAACGATAAAAACCTCTCGGGTGAAGATGTTCGTGAGGGAATGACTGCTATTGTTTCGGTGAAGCTCGAAGAGGCGCAGTTTGAGGGACAGACAAAAGGTAAACTTGGAAACACCGAGATAAGAGGTCTTGTTGAGGGTGTTATCAGCGATAAGCTCGGAACATTCCTTGAGGAAAACCCATCTGTTGCAAAGGTTATTTTAGAAAAAGCGCTCGGTGCTCAGAGAGCACGGGAGGCAGCACGTAAAGCACGTGAGCAGACAAGAAGAAAATCAGCTCTTGAAGCTGGAAGAATGCCCGGTAAACTATTTGATTGCCAAGAGACAGATGCTCTTCGAACAGAGCTTTATATAGTTGAGGGTGACTCGGCGGGTGGTAGCGCAAAAGAAGGGCGAGATAGAAAATTCCAAGCGATTTTGCCGCTGTGGGGCAAGATGCTAAACGTTGAGAAAGCGAGAATAGATAGGGTTTACGGCAACGAAAAGCTTATGCCTGTTGTAACGGCGCTCGGTTGCGGAATTGGTGATGATATCGACCTCTTGAAGATAAGATACGGCAAAGTTGTTATAATGGCGGATGCTGACGTTGACGGTAGCCATATTAGAACCCTTCTTCTAACCTTCTTCTTTAGATTTATGCGCCCAGTTGTTGAAGCGGGACATATTTTCATAGCTCAACCACCGCTATTTAAGATAGCGAAAGGAAAAGAAGTTCGCTATGCATATGATGATATGCAGAGGGATTTATATATTAGAGAGCTTGAGAGCATTGAGGCTGTTGCGAAAAATAAAATTGATATTCAGCGCTATAAAGGTCTTGGAGAGATGGACGCAGATCAGCTTTGGGAAACAACAATGGATCCCGATAACAGAATTATGCTTCAAGTAACTATGGAAGATGCAATTAAGGCAGACGAAACCTTCACGATACTTATGGGCGATAAAGTTGCTCCACGAAAAGAGTTTATCGAGAAGAATGCAAAGTATGTCAAAGAGCTTGATATATAAGGGAGAAGAGGAGAATTATGTTTAATGAGGGAAACAAGGTAATTCCTGTCGATATAAAAAAGGAGATGGAAAAAAGCTATCTCGCCTATTCTATGTCGGTTATCGCGGGCAGAGCGTTGCCTGATGTTCGTGATGGACTAAAGCCTGTTCACAGAAGAATTATCTATACTATGTATCAAGCGGGACTAACTCCCGATAAAGCTTATAGAAAATCAGCTACCACCGTCGGTGATGTGCTTGGTTCTTATCACCCACATGGTGATAGCTCAGTTTACGACGCCCTTGTACGTATGGCGCAGAAATTCTCACTTCGCTATACCTTAGTCGATGGTCACGGAAACTTCGGTTCGGTCGATGGAGACCCACCGGCGGCTTATAGATATACCGAGGCTCGTATGTCGAAGATGGCATGTGAGATTATTGCCGATATCGAAAAAGAAACAGTTGATTATAAACCAAACTACGATGACTCTAAAAAAGAGCCTGTTGTTTTGCCATCTCGCTTTCCAAACCTTTTGGTAAACGGAAGTACCGGTATTGCCGTTGGTATGGCAACAAATATCCCACCGCACAACCTAAACGAGGTTATTGACGGTGTTACTATGCTAATTGATAACCCAGAAGCAAGTGTTTTAGAGCTTATGGATATCATAAAAGGGCCTGACTTCCCAACTGCTGGTATTATTATGGGACAAGCTGGTATTCGTGCCGCTTATGCAACCGGTCGCGGCAAGATAACACTTCGTGGTCGTGCCGAAATTGAAGAGTGGAAAAACGATAGATATAGAATTGTTATAACCGAAATTCCTTATATGGTAAACAAGGCAAGACTTGTTGAGAATATAGCAGACCTTGTTAAAGAAAAGAGGATTGAGGGTATTACCGCCCTTCGCGATGAGTCGGATAGGGATGGTATGTCTATCGTTATCGAGCTTCGCCGCGATGCAAACCCGCAGGTCGTTTTAAATAAACTCTATACCTATACCCAGCTTCAAGATACCGTCGGCGTTATTATGCTTGCTCTATCAAACGGTATCCCGAAAGTTATGACCCTTCGCGAGATGCTAAGTGAATATCTTGATTTCCAAGTTGAGATAATAACAAGGCGAGTTACCTATGATTTGCGCCGTGCAGAAGAGAGAAAACATATTCTCGACGGTTTAAAAATTGCGCAGGATAATATAGATAGAGTTATTGCGATTATCCGCGGTAGCAAGGATAACAACGAATCCCGCCCGAAACTTATGGAGGAGTTTTCACTCACCGAAATTCAGGCAAACGCTATCCTCACTATGCAACTCGGTCGTTTATCATCACTTGATAGACTTAAAATCGAGGATGAGCTTGAGAGCATTAAGGCAAAAATCGCAGAATATACAGCTATTCTTGCTGATGATAACAGAATTCGCGGTATAGTTCGCGATGAGCTATCTGAAATCAAGAGAAAATTTGGAGACGAGAGAAGAACTGAAATTCAGGCGGTTTCTGGTGAAGTTGATATTGAAGATCTTATCGAGCGTGAGGATTGTATAGTAACCCTTACCCACTTTGGATATATCAAGCGCCAGACGGTTGACAGCTATAGAACACAGTCGAGAGGCGGTGTTGGTGTTACAGCAATGACGACGAGAGAGGACGATTTTGCCTCCGAGCTTTTTGTTGCAAATACCCACGATTATATTCTATTCTTTACCTCAAAGGGTCGAGTTTTGCGGCTTAAATGCTATGAAATTCCGGCGGCTGCGAGAACTGCTAAGGGTAGCAATATAATAAATTTGCTCCCACTTGAAACAGATGAGAGAATAAAGAGCGTTATAAAAGTTTCGCAGTTTGACGATGAGCATAATCTGATGTTCGTCACCAAAAAGGGAATTATCAAGAGAACAGTTCTCTCGCTTTATAATACTGCTCGTAAAGGCGGAATAATAGCACTCACTGTTGACGAGGGAGACGAGCTCTGCGCTGTTCGCAAGACAAACGGCAAAAACGAGCTAATAGTTGCCACCAAAAAGGGTATGGCGATTAAATTTAAAGAAGATGATGTTCGCCTCATGGGCAGACTTGCAAGGGGTGTCAAGGCGCTTAACCTCAAAAGCGATGATGAGGTTATCGGTCTTTGCCGTGTAAGAGCCGATGCAACACTGCTAACAGTCACCGAAAAAGGACAAGGCCGCCGCTCAGACCCATCTGAATACCGCTTGATTTCAAGGGGCGGTAAGGGCGTTACAAACTATAAGGTAAATGAGAAGAGCGGAGATGTTGCAGGAATTATTATGGTCGATGCTGGGGATGGTATCATTATGATCACCGATGCTGGCATTATCATAAAAATTGAGGCAGACAGCATCAGCCGCCAGAGCAGAACAGCTAAGGGTGTTCGTGTTATGAGGGTAGCCCCGGGTAGCATAATAGCAACAGTTGCGAGAACTCCAAAAGAGGACGATAACGCAGATGTTGATGGAGATGAGGGTTCGAAGGCGGAAGTTTCCACCGAAGAAACAGCAGTTGTTGAAACTTTAGAAGAAACAGAAGTTTTATCGGAAATAAATGAGGAAAATGAAGATGAAGAGAATTAAATTTTTATTGTTGGTTTTAGTTTTATCGCTCGCAGTTGTTTTAGCAGCTTGCGGTGGGGATAATTCAGAGAGCAGCAGTATCCAAAGCGAGGACAGTGGTGTTGTTACCCCTGATGACGGCGGAGTGGTTACACCAGACGAGGGCGGCGGCGGAATGGCAGAGCAAGGCGGTGACCCTGTTGGCGGCGGTGTTCAGGTGGTAAATCCTCTTATCGCTTTTGATACCCTCGAAGAGGCAGAGGCGGACGCAGGATTTGAGTTTTCGATTGATGAGAGCAAACTCCCAAGCAGTTTTATAGTTGAGTATTACCAGACAATCGACTCACAGATTATTGAAATTGCCTACACCGACGATATCGGAATTGAATCGACAAATATAACATACCGCAAAGGCGCGACAGCTGATATCTCAGGCTACTATATGGAAGAGGGATATGAGGTAGAGGAGATAACGGTTGGAGATTACGAGGTTACTATAAGCACAATGCCAAACGTAACATCGGTTGCAGAGTGGTTTGATGGCGAGTTCTATTATGTTGTATATTCATCAAAAGAGCTCCCAGATGATATGATGCAACAGTTTATCGAAGCTGCGGTTTAGTAAAAGACAGATAGGCTATATCTGAGAGTAATAAGAAACAGAAAAAACCACCTGATTTCCAGGTGGTTTTATTATTGCTTTTAATGAAGCAAAGTTGGCGGCTACTCTGCTAAAATATTTACACCGTCTATAAGATTTTTGCAAACAGATAAAAGTTCTCCTTTTTTAACCCCTTTGAGGATTGATTCGGTAAGAATTAGCAAGAGTTTTTCTGTTGAGTTTGTATCGAGCTTTGCAGATGTGAGTGCTACTAACTCATCTATATGGTCGTTATTTTGCATCTTTTTTGTATGTTCATCTCGCTCGCTCGAGAGAAGTTTGCTTAAAACCCTGTGAGTTTTGCTGATTTTCTCGATATGTTCATTTTGGAGCAAATTATCTTTGATATTTTTGCTTTTTTTATCATCTGATTTTATACCACCTTCAAAACAATCTGCGGTGCTGTCTTTATTATCTTTTTTTGTTTCGTTTGTATTTATCTGCAAATTATTCGGTGATTTTAAAGCATCATTTTTCTTGATATCGGCAATTTTTGCTCCATGTCGCCTATCTATCAAGATAAATCCTTCTTTTTTAAGGATTGCATAGGTCTTATTCACCGTCATGGTATTTATTTTGATTTCAGCGGCAAGGGCGCGCACCGTTGGGAGTTTCTGCCCAATTTTTATCTCACCACTACCAATTCCTAAAATTATCTGGTTGCGAAGCTGCATATAAATAGGGGTATCACTGCTCATATCAAGCTTAATTATCATAAAACCACCTCTTTGTATTATAAATTATAATACAAACGATATAAATAGTCAATTATAGATAATATTTGCTTTTTTGATATTTTATGTAAGTTTCGACTTTATAGCATAAGTCGGAAAACCGAAGTATTGTTATATAAATAAGTTTGTGGTTTAGAAGTTTTAAGATTCATTTTGCTATAATTTGTAGATTTTGTCTATTGCAAATCCTTACTATTCTACTAATGTAAAAAAATGTGGCGAAATTTTGTCTATTATTTTTTATTGACAATTTTGCGAAAAACAGTTTGTATAATTGTCGAAAATTGTGTTATTTTAGGTTTTCAACATTTAAAGAAGCTGTTCGTACTTGTAAAAACGATAATCTTTCAAAGTTTTCCACATTTCTTTTGTGGAAACTTTTGAAAACTACACGCAACATTTGTCCATTCTTATACTCAAAGTTATCAGAACTTTGCATTATATACTAAAATTGGAAATATTATTTATTATTTATTTAATTTTAAAAAATCATATTGACTTTCAAATAATTATCCTGTTTGTAAAAATAGAGAAAATATGATAAAATATACCGAATAGACGAGGTGATAATATGCCAATTAAGATAAAAAGAGCTTTACCTGCATATGATGCGCTTTTGCGGGAAAATATATTTGTAATGGCGGAGAAGAGAGCTTCCATGCAAGATATTCGTCCGCTTGAGATTGCTATTGTTAATTTGATGCCAAAAAAGATAGAGACGGAAATTCAGCTTTTGCGCGTTTTATCGAATTCACCGCTTCAGGTTAATATTGAGCTTATAAAGATGAGCAGTCACAAGAGCAAAAATACGAGCGAAGAGCATCTCACGACATTCTACAAAACTTTTGATGAAATTTCGCATCGCCGTTTTGATGGGATGATTATAACCGGTGCGCCTGTTGAGAATATGAAGTTTGAAGAAGTCAACTATTGGGAAGAGCTCTCGAGGATAATGGAGTGGAGCAGAGAGAACGTTTTCTCGACTTTTCATATCTGTTGGGGGGCGCAAGCGGGCCTTCACTACCACTATAATATTGATAAATACCCTTTGGAAAAGAAATGTTTTGGTGTTTTCACTCACAACAATTTAAAACCTGAACATCCGCTGCTGCGTGGGTTTGATATGAAATTTTTAGCGCCTCATTCAAGGCATACCGAGATTAAAAGTGAAGATATTGAGCGGTGCCAAAGACTTATTCTTTTATCAGATAGCGAAGAGGCAGGTGCTTATATCGCTTCTAATCACAGTGGCAGACGTATTTTCATCACAGGGCATAGCGAATACGATTCATATACTCTTGATGCTGAGTATAGACGGGATATAGAGAACGGCTCACCTATTGATATCCCCAAAAACTACTATATCGACAACGATCCAGCAAAAGGGGTGCAGAATCTTTGGAGGGCGCATAGCCATCTGCTCTTTTCAAACTGGCTAAATTATTTTGTTTATCAGAATACTCCTTATGATTTAGGAGCTCTTTTGCCTGTTGATGAGAGCGATTGATAGAGTTAGTTGTTTTGATGTGTTTTAGGGTTTGGGATTTATAAGATTTTAGTGGTGTGGGTAGTGCCGCCCGCGGCGGCGAGCGAAGCTCGCGCGGCGCGGAAGTCGCAAAACGCATAAATGCGTTTTCGCCGCGGGCGGCCCTCCCACCAGAAGGCAGATACCAGAGTTCAGAGGGCAGATACCAGCCATCAGTCATCATCTACCAGCCGCGCCCAAACCACTAACCCCAACCACTAAACCCAGCTACCAGAGTTCAGAGATCAGAGAACAGAGGTTTATAATGGAGATTAAAAAGCAGAAAAAAGAAATATTCTCAAGCTGCATTGAAATTTCGTCAGTTATTTTTCTTGTGGCTGTTTTGGCTGCCATTTTTTTCTTTGATTATGCGATAATAATAGCATTAGTTACCTTGGTATTAATAGTATCTTTATCGGTTTATATAACCCTTAATTTCAAACGGTACAAAATTGAGATTGAAAACGGGATTATGATTGTCTGCTCTGGGGTTATGTTTAAAAACAAAAATGTTATAAAACTTAGCGCCCATTCATCAAGTGTCACGATTAAGACGCCTGTATCGAGATTGTTTTCGGTTGTTTCGGTTCTTTTGTTTTTTCAGAGTGGAGTTTTTATCATCTATTCTATTGATGAAATAAAGGCAGAAGCAATAACAAGCATAGTAGAGGAGAGTAGTGATGAAGATAAAACCTCACTTTTTGACCACCTACTATAAGCTTCCAAGCAGCGTTTGGATTTTAGCTATTCCAACAGTGAGAATAGTTATTTCATTGCTTTTTAGGTATACTATAATTGAATATTTAGAGCAACTATGGATAGACATCCTTTTTTTGACGTCTGTCTTTTTGTTTGCCTATTTTAGATATCGCTTTTTCGATATTGAGATAGAAAATGGTAAAATGACTATAAATAGCGGAATCTTTTTAAGAAGATGCGCGGTTATAAGACTCTCGGAAATAGAGTATGTTGTTCAGTCGAAAAACCCTATAACTGCAATTTATAAAACAAGTCGCTTGAAGTTTTATATAAATGCACCTCTGCGCGGTAAACCGATTTTAGATATAATTGCAAAGGATAGCGAGATAGAAAAGCTTCCGATAAAAATTCCCAAAGGGGAGAAGTACCAAAGCAGAATGAGTGACCTTGTGAGGTATAGCATCATCGAAACAAATCCACTCACCGGAATTTTTCTTGCTTATTCGGTCATATCGGTAGTTTCCGATATTATCGGTACCGATTACAGCGGCTATTTCGCTGAGGGAGTTAATATTTTTGCGAGCGTTATAGCTATTGCGATACCTCCGTTTGTGGCAGTTATACTATCAATTATTGCATTTGGATATCTTGTTTCTCTCATCTCTTTTCTAAACTCACTATATAACTTTCGAGAGCGAAAAGACGGTATTATTCTAAAATTTAAGCATGGTTTTATATGGGAGAATATTGCAACAACGAGCGAGGATGCTATTGTTGGCGAAAGTGGAAAATGCGGATTTTTTGGAGCTCTTTTCTCTGTTTGGGGAGATGGGTATAGCCTTCGTACCACCAAAAAAAGACTGCTGAAAATAGACTCAACCCCACCACCGACGAATGGAAAACGCCCATCACTTTGGGGATCATACCTCTATTTGAGAGCGCCACTGATATTAATGGGAGTTATAATTGTCTGCTATTTATTTTTGCATTTCTTCGCAATATCGCTAAGTCAGATAGAAAATATCCTGTTTATACTATCAGTTTTTTCGATTTATTTTCTCGCAGAGAGAATTTTGCTCTTTTTAAAATCAAGACTTGTTATAAAAGAGGATGAAGTTGTTGTTGTTTCTGGCAGATGGCTCTCTTTTGATTACAGAAAGATTGAAAAAAAGCATATATATAGGATAAAAGAGGGAAGTAGTCCGTTTATGCGGCAAAAAAGTTTTTATAATTACGAGATTTATTCAGATGGTGCAAAACCCGTATTTCTATATGCTGTACCAAAGGATAAAAAAGATTAGTTTCTGATGCTCTTTTCTTTTTTATTAAGTAGCTGATATCTGCGCGCCGCCGCCCGAAGCAAACGCACTTTGTGCGTTTAGCTGCAATTTGCAGCTTTGGCGGTTTTAAAACCGCCGCTTCGGGCGGGGCGGCACCGGCATTTTTTATAAATATAGTAGAATAGAATTTTTGATTAAACAGATAAGGTTTCGCTAACAGATGCGCTCGTCTGCTTACCGTACAATTAGCAGTTAAATTTTGCGTACCAGCGAAGACATAGATGATTTTATTATTTAAAAGAATACGAAAAAAGTAGCAGAGAGGTTTTTCTCTGCTACTTTTTTATAGCTATAAACTTATTAAGTTTGTTATAATGCGGTGACTATAATTTTGCAAGTTTAGCTTTTTGAAGCGTTCTCCTTATCGGCACAGCATTTGCATATACCATAGAACGATATCTCATGAGAAGTTAGTCGTGAATCGGTATATTTTGATGCAAGCAGTTCAACATCTTCAATAATAGGCATATCAATATCACTCACTTCTCCGCAACTCTCGCAGACAAAGTGGTAGTGGATTTCAGTTGTAGCATCAAATCGGTCGGAACCGTTTTTGCCCGGTATTTTTATCGCCTCGCCTATTTCAACTAACAGATTTAGATTTCGATAAACTGTTCCAAGACTGATATTTGGGTAGTTTTGTTTTATTGAGGTATAGATATTATCAGCAGTAGGGTGGTCGCATCTTCCAGCCAATGCTTCGCGGATAACTTCCCTTTGCTTGCTGTATTTTAAAGTTTTCATAAGCCCTCTCTTTATATAATAGTTATAATTACTATTATCAGTTTACTACAACTAACGGTTATTGTCAAGGGAAAGTCTTGAAATGGAAAAGTTTGACTTTTCAAATTTTGCTTTTTTTATAGATTTTAGCAGAAGTTTTGGAGGTTTATATTTTTTCTGATTTTAAGAGAGTAAAGGTGTGGGGGTTGGCCGCCGCCCCGCGGCGTTTTCGCGCATCGGCGCGAAAACGCTCGGCATATAATGCCGAGAAACGCATAAAATGCGTATGCCGCGGGGCCGCAGACAAAGTTGCTGCCAAAAGTGGCATTTATAGTTTGCGAAAACAAGTAGAAAAATAGCGCAAAACTATTAGTATTTTGTTTTAAAGAAAAATACTAACGCCAGAGTATTTTTATCTAATGAACGGCTTTTTGTTGAAAAAATGCCGAGAATAATGTATATTTAACAGTAGAGAAATAGAGGTGTTTGTATGGAAAGAGCGATTGCGGCGATAGCAACTGCAAAGGGGCGCGGTGGAATTGCAGTTATTAGAATAAGTGGTGAGAATGCTGTTTTGATAGCTTCTAAAATTTTCAGACCGAAGTCTTTGAAATCGCTTATGAATATTCCCGCAAACTTTGCGGTATATGGGGACATTTATAGCGGCTCTGATATTATAGATGATGGAATAGCGACCGTCTATCATGCACCTCGCAGTTTCACCGGTGAAGATATGGTTGAGATATCTTGCCATGGCGGTGTTGCGCTGACAAGGCTTGTCTTGCAGAGTGCATTTGATGCGGGTGCACTTTCAGCTATGGCAGGTGAGTTCACGAAACGCGCACTTCTAAACGGAAAATTATCGCTCTCTGATGCAGAGGCTATTGCCGAAGTTATTGATGCTGAGGGTGAGAGGGTTGTAAGACTTTTGGCAAGAGCTCGAAATGGAGAGCTTTATAAAAAGGTTGAGCAGACGGCTTCGATGCTTATATCGCTAAACTCGTCAATTCTCGCCTATATAGATTTCCCAGACGAAGATATTGAGGAGCTTTCAGAAGAGCATTTTTCAAAGAGTTTATCAGAAATAGAAGTCTCACTGCAAAAACTTATGCAGAGTTATAGCGACTATACTGCAATTAGGGATGGTGTTACCGTAGCGATTGTTGGTCTTCCAAATAGCGGGAAGAGCTCGGTTATGAATAGGCTTTGCGATTATGAGCGCAGTATCGTTACCGATATTGAAGGAACAACAAGGGATGTTGTTGAAGAGCGGATAACTATTGACGGAATTCTCTATAAGCTGTGGGATACTGCTGGCGTTCGAGAAAGTGAAGATATAGTTGAGCAGATTGGCGTTAAGCGCTCGATAGATGCTATTTCGCGTGCCGATATAATACTTTATATTATTTCAAAGAGCGCTTTGGATATCGAGGAAGAGAGAAATTTAATAGAGCAGATTTATCATAAGAATACCCAAGTGGTGATAAATAAAATTGACCTCGAAGAGGATAATCCGGCAGTCGATAGCCTTATTTCCGAGTATTTCGAAAGTCCGCTCTATATCTCAGCAGAGAGCGGAGATGGTTTTGATGAGCTAAAAGAAAGACTATCCGAAATGGGCGAGATTTCCGATTTGAGCGAGAGCGCTTTTATAATAAATAACCGTCAGATGCAGCTGATAAGCGAAGCGCATGATAGAGTATGCGAAGCTATCGAGATGGTGCATAGCGGAATAACTCCTGATTTTGTTTCAGTCGCAGTTGATGAAGCTATCAATGCGCTTTTGATTTTATCTGGAAAAAAGGCGACCGAAGAGGTTGTAGATGAGATATTTAAGAATTTTTGTGTGGGTAAATAATGATAAGAGAAGATAATTTTGATGTAATAGTTATAGGTGGGGGACATGCTGGCATAGAAGCTGCACATGCAGCCGCAAAGCTCGGCGCTAAAACCGCCCTTTTCACGATAGTGGTCGATGCTATTGGCAATATGCCATGCAACCCTTCAATTGGTGGAACTGCAAAAGGTCATCTTGTCCGCGAGATAGATGCCCTCGGTGGGCTGATGGGAGTTATGGCGGACGAAACTTTTATCCAGAGCAGAATGCTAAACCGCGCAAAGGGGCCTGCAGTTCATTCTTTAAGGGTTCAGAGCGATAGGGAGATGTACCGAAATTGTGCCAAACATACTCTTGAACGCTGTGAAAACCTATATATTATAGGTCAAGAGATAATTAAGATTTTATTCACAGATGATGGCGCAATCGACGGAGTTTTAACGAAACTCGGCGTTTGTTATGGAGCGAATGCTGTCATTTTAGCTTGTGGAACCTATCTCGGTGGTAAAATTTTTATCGGAGATAGCGCTTATTCGGGCGGGCCTGATGGTATGTCGGCGAGCGAGTTGTTGGTATCGGATTTAAAAGAGCGAGGACTAAAACTTCGCCGCTTTAAAACCGGAACACCGGCAAGGGTGCATAGCAGAAGCATTGACTATGATTTGCTTGAACTGCAGGAGGGAGATTTGCCTATAACCCCATTCTCGCTTCTAAACCACGATAAAGAATACCAAAATAAAGTAACCTGTCATATAGCATACACAAACGAGAAAACCCACGAGATTATTCGAGATAATCTTCATCGCTCACCGCTATATGGAGGCGAAATAGAAGGAGTTGGGCCAAGGTATTGCCCTTCGATAGAGGATAAGGTAGTACGGTTTTCAGATAAGCCGCGCCATCAGCTTTTTGTTGAACCCTGTGGAATTGATACGAATGAGGTTTATCTGCAAGGGATGAGCTCATCTTTGCCGCTCGATGTTCAGCAGAAGATGTATCAGAGTATTCAGGGTCTTTCAAGAGTTGAGATTATAAGGCCTGCTTATGCTATTGAGTATGACTGCGTTGATCCGACAACGTTAAAACAAACCCTTGAATTCAAGGAGTTCCCAGCGCTTTTCGGTGCAGGACAATTCAACGGCAGTTCAGGATACGAAGAGGCGGCAGCTCAGGGACTTGTCGCTGGAGTAAATGCGGCTTTTAAAGTTCTCGGTCGAGATGAGTTTATACTAACAAGACAGGAGAGCTATATAGGAACTCTTATTGACGACCTTGTAACTAAAGGGTGTAGTGATCCTTACCGAATGATGACCAGCCGCTCGGAATACAGGCTGATTTTAAGGCAAGACAATGCCGATTTGCGTCTTACCGAGAGAGGGCGCGAAATAGGGCTTGTTGATGATGAAAGATATCGTCTTTTCTGCCGTTTTCGCGACGATTGTAAAGATCTTCGAGCAAAAATTTCTAAGATTACCATAAAAAAATCCGTTGAGCTTGACCGATTGCTTACCGAAAAAGGCTCTGCCGAGATGAAAACCGCAACAACCTTTGAAACGCTTCTTAAGCGGCCGCAGATATCTTTTGATGAGATTGCAAAATTCTCAGATGAAATTTTTACTTATTCAAGGTTTGTTCGCGAGCAGGTCGAGACAGAGGTTAAATACGAAGGTTATATAAAAAGGCAGAAAGCTCAGGCGAAAACCGCTATCGCGCTTGAAGGAAAAAGTCTTCGTGATATTTCAGATTATAGCGAGGTAGGCGGACTTCGGCTTGAGGCGGTTGAAAAGCTAAACAAGCATAAACCGCAGAGTTTAGGTGCGGCATCTCGCATTTCGGGAGTTTCTCCCTCGGATATCGCAGTGCTTATTATCTATCTTGATAAGGACAAAAGAGACGATGCGCATGCCGTCCGTGACCTCTAAACGGTAAACTCCCACACCCCCCGTACCCTCTACCGCGTTAAAGGATATTTTATTGCAAATAAGCCGCCTTAAAACACCAAAATACCACGAGCGAATAATTTTAGATTTAAGTTAAACTGGAGGATATTTTGAAAGAACAGCTATATAACAGCGCAAAAGAAATAGGGATTGAGCTTGATGAAACTGCAGTCGAGCGATTTTGCATATATTTTGATTTTCTTATAGAATATAATAAAAAGGTGAATTTAACTGCGATAACCGATGCCGATGGTGTTTTAAAGAAGCACTTTATCGACTGTTTAGCTTTTATGAATTACCTTGATATCCCGAAATCGGCCGCTGTTTGCGATATTGGTACTGGAGCGGGTTTTCCAGGCGTTGTTTTGAAGATTGCAAGACCTGATATTGAGATAACGCTTATTGACTCGCTAAACAAGCGATGCGTTTTCTTAAATCAGCTTCTTGAAAAACTATCACTCGAGGGTGAAGTCTTGCACCTACGAGCGGAAGAGGCTGGGAAAGATAAAAACCTTCGAGAGCGGTTTGATATTGTAACTGCGCGCGCTGTTTCGGCTATTAATGTTTTAGCAGAGCTATCTTTGCCGCTTGTTAAACCAGGCGGCATATGGGCACCACTAAAAGGTCCATCACTCGCTGATGAGCTTGAATTAGCGAAAAATGGAATAAGCATACTCGGTGGAAAACTATTAGATGTATGTGAATACAGTCTTTTTGAGAACCAAAGAACAATACCTATATTCAAAAAGATATCGCAAACTCCGACAAAATACCCCAGGGTTCATGGTAAAATAGCGAAAAACCCTCTCTAATAGAGCGGTATATGTCGTATGATGAATTATTTTGACTACAATATATTGTGGACAAACCTTGCTTTTATGGTAATATATACCTATAGCAAGGTTTTTTGTTGAGTGAAAGAAATTATATGTTGACCGTTTGGAGGAGAAACTTATGTTTGACAGTTGCGTTGCGAAGGTTATAATGATAGCTGTTGATAAGATTGAACCGTCGATTAATCAACCGCGAAGAGTTTTTTCGGTGCCAGAGCTTGAGAGTCTTGCATCTTCTATTCGCGAGAACGGCATTCTGCAACCACTCTCGGTCAACAGAAACGGTGCCTGCTATACGCTTATAGCAGGTGAGCGAAGGCTTCGAGCCGCTAAAATGGCAGGACTTCGCAAAGTTCCGTGTATTGTTGTTGGTGCAGATGAGCAGAGAAGTGCTATTTTAAGCCTTGTTGAGAATTTACAAAGAGAAAACCTCAATTTTTATGATGAGGCAATAGCTATCGAGAGGATAATTGACAAGTATAGCTTAACGCAAGAACAGGCGGCGAAAGAACTCGGTAAAAGCCAGCCAGCGGTCGCGAACAAACTTCGTATTTTAAGACTGCCCAAAGAGCATATTGAATTACTGCTCTCATATGGGTTGACTGAGAGGCATGGGCGGGCGTTGCTTAAGGTTTCGAGTGAGAAGGATAGGTTGCGTTTAATAGAGAGGATTGGGCGGCAGAAATTAAACGTTGCGAAGACAGAAGAGCTTATAGAGAAGTACATATGGAGCAAAGCTGATAAACCAATTCGCAAAAGAGTTTTTTCTGACATCAGAATTTTTATAAACACAATTGATAAGACCCTTAAAAATCTTGAGAAAAACGGGCTTCACAGCGAGGTTTCGACAAGTGAAACTGAGAATTATATTGAATACAAGGTTTTAATACCAAAAGTTATGCCCATAGAAAAGCTTTAGACCGTATAGCGGTTTAAATATCCGATCCCCCCAAAAATTACACACCCAAAAAGGTCGAAATTCGTTTCGGCCTTTTTGGGTGTTTTCTTTTAAAAATGAGATTTATTTTATTTTTTAGTTTTTGTTTAGTATCTTTTTTTGATTTTTTCAATTCGAGAAGCGAAAAGTTGCGATTGGTTTTAACTGTTTATTATTGCGACAATGCTCCTGCCCGCGCCCGCACCAAACGAGCTTTGCTCGTTTAAAGCCATTAAAATGGCTTTTCGCCGATTTCATCGGCGGGTGCGGGCGCGGAAACACACCCATCTTTAAATTTTTGCTTATCTGTCTGACTTGAATTCTCTCCCCTAACTTTCCGCTCTAAAACCCCCTCTTCAAGGTATAATGTTTCACGTGAAACATCAAATTTATCATTTAAATTTTAAATTTATCCGCAAACTAATCTAAAACGAAAGAAGTTACAAAAAATTATAATGTTTCACGTGAAACATTATCGAATATTTGCACTTTAATCTCTCTGTCATCTATGCTATAATAAAAAACAGAAAAATAGAATCGGAGGATTTATGGGAAAGATAATTGCTATTTCCAACCAAAAGGGTGGTGTCGGAAAAACGACGACCGCCGTAAACTTAGCTGCGTGTGTTGGTGCATTGGGGAGTCGGGTTTTGCTTGTTGATATCGACCCTCAAGGTAACTCAACAAGTGGGTTCGGAGTTGATAAACAACAGGTTAAATACTCGATTTATGACAATATTATAGAGGGAACTCCTATCGAAAAGAGTGCTGTTAAAACAGCGTTTAAGAATGTATCGATTGTTCCTTGCAGTCTTGATTTAGCGGGTGCAGAGCTTGTTTTATCGGAGAAAAATGAGAGACAAAATGCGCTGAAAAAGGTGCTTTGGCCTGTTCGCGAGGAGTATGACTATATATTTATCGACTGTCCGCCTTCGCTTGGTCTTCTAACGCTAAATGCGCTAACCTGTTGCGATAGCGTTCTAATACCTATTCAAAGTGAATTTTATGCGCTTGAGGGTTTAAGTCAGCTTGTTGGAACAATAAGACAGGTTAAAAGGCTGTATAATCCGCATATCGAGATAGAGGGAGTGCTATTTACGATGTATGACGGCAGACTAAACCTAACAATGCAGGTTGTGGCAGAGGTTAAGAAATATTTTCCGGGTAAGGTTTACAAGACGGCAATACCTCGTAATGTTAGACTTTCGGAGGCGCCAAGCTTTGGAGAACCTATTATCTATTATGATAGCAGTAGTAAAGGAGCTGTTTTTTACAGCGAATTTGCCGAAGAATTTCTAAAGAAGAATGGAGGGGAGTAACTGTGCCGAAGAAAAAAGGACTTGGAAGAGGTCTTGATGCCCTTTTCATTAATAATACATCCGAAAAAGGAGCGGTAGTTGAGCTATCTATTGATGAGATAAACCCAAATAGAGGACAACCAAGGCAGAATTTTGAAGATGAGGCGCTTGCAGAGCTTGCAGATAGCATAAAGATGCATGGAATAATCCAGCCGCTTGCCGTTCGTGGTTTAATTGACGGAAGCTATGAAATTATAGCAGGTGAGCGCAGATATAGGGCGGCGAGAATGGCGGGACTTCGAAAACTGCCGGTTGTTATCCTATCGGTCGATAAAAAAGAGGCAATGGAGCTAACTCTGATAGAAAATCTACAGCGTGAGGACTTAAATGCTATTGAAGAGGCGAGAGGGTACTCGCAGTTAATAGAGGAGTTTTCACTAAAGCAGGAAGATGTTGCAAACAGAGTTTCGAAAAGCCGCTCGGCAATAACAAACTCATTAAGGCTATTAGCGCTACCTGATACCGTTGTTGAGCTAATAGCGGAAAACAAATTATCAGCAGGACACGGACGAGCTCTTCTAACGCTCCCAACCGACTTAACTGAAAAAGTTGCGGCGGAAGTGATTGAAAAAAATATGTCGGTAAGGGCTCTTGAGGTTTATTGCAAGCTGCTCTGCGCAGAGAAGAAAACAAAGAAAGTTTCCGTTAAAAAAACGATTTACCGCGAAGTTGAAATCTCGCTTTCCGAGGCGCTTGGCAGAAAGATAGAAGTGCGACGGAAAGGGAAGACGGGAGTTATCTCGATAGAATTTCTTTCAGATGATGAGCTGATGAACTTTGCAAACAAGCTATCAGAGGGGAAAAATAAGTAAAAGCTCTGCCAAACCAAAAGGGCGACATGAGCTGAGCTAAACCCAAAGGCGGCATGGACAATTCGATTGCCAAACAGGGTAGTGAGAGCAGAGATGATACCAAAAAGGTAGTAGGTGCACAGCCTAACTTTAATAGAATAGATAAAAAGCAGTAAAACAGAAAATAAAAATAGAATGGAGAATAAAATGCTTGATATTAGAGATATAAGAAATAACCCTGAAGCGGTTATCGAGGGACTAAAAAAGAGAAATGCGGATTTTAGGCCAACAGTTGAAAAACTTGTTTCGCTCGATGCTAAAAGAAGAGAGCTTGGAACAGAGAATGACAGCCTAAAAGCTCGCCAAAATGAGGTATCGAAGATGATACCTGCTATGAAAAAAGAGGGCAAAGATACGAGCGCAGTTATGGAAGAGATGAAAGAGATTGCGGCGAAGGGAAAAGAGATTGGCGCAATCCTTGCAGAGGTTGAGGCAGAGATAGCAGATCTTTTATATTCAATCCCAAATATTCCAGATAGCTCAACACCTGATGGTGCAGACAGTGAGCAAAATGTTGAGGTGCGCAGATTTGGTGAGCCGAAAAAATTTGATTTTGAGCCAAAACCGCACTGGGAGATAGGAAAATCGCTTGATATCTTAGACCCTGAGAGAGCGGCGAAAGTTACCGGTTCGAGATTTCATTTCTATAAGGGTGCAGGGGCAAGACTTGAGCGAGCTATAATGAATTTCTACCTCGATTTGCACTATGAGAGCGGATATACCGAGGTTTTTCCACCATTTATGGTAAACAGAGCTTCGATGACAGGAACAGGACAGCTGCCAAAGTTTGAAGAAGATATGTTTAAACTTGAGGGAGTTGACTATTTCCTTATCCCGACTGCCGAAGTGCCGGTTACTAATATGTACCGCGATGAGATACTAAAGGCTGAGAGCCTACCAATTCGCCACTGCGCATTTAGCGCCTGCTTTAGAGCTGAGGGCGGAAGTGCTGGGCGTGATACAAGAGGACTTATCCGCGAGCATCAGTTCCAGAAGGTTGAGCTTGTTAAATTCACAACACCAGAGCAAAGCTTTGATGAGCTTGAGCGTTTAACTGCAGATGCTGAAAAAGCGTTGCAGCTGCTTGGTCTGCCTTACAGAACAGTTGCACTTTGCGGTGGTGACCTTGGCTTCTCATCTGCAAAGACATATGATATAGAAGTTTGGCTTCCAAGCTATAATAGATATACCGAGATTTCATCTTGCTCAAACTTTGTTGACTATCAGGCGAGAAGAGCAAATATAAAATTCAGAAGAGCAGAGGGTGAGAAGCCTGAGTTTGTCCATACGCTAAACGGTTCAGGACTTGCTCTTGGTAGAACAACTGCCGCTGTTTTGGAGAACTATCAGAATGCCGACGGAAGCGTAACTGTACCAGAAGTTTTGAGAAAGTATTTGAATTGCGATGTTATCAAGTAGAGAAGAGATAAAAACCTACCATACAGATGGCGGCGGTAGACTAAAAATGTCTACGGCGCTTCGAATGGTTCAGCATATGGGGACAGCTGATGGCGAGCGGATGGGATTTGTCCGCGAAGAGATGCTCAAAATTAACCGCCTGTTTATCCTGACCAAATCGAAAATTGTCTTCAAGCGGCCGATTGTATATAAAGATAGTGTAAAGCTTTATACCTTTGCGCCAAAGCCTCGGGGTGTTATAATGGAGCGTTTCACCACCTTTTCGGTTGGTGAAGAGACGGTTGCGACTGCTGTTTCAGACTGGGCGCTTATTGATACACAGAGCCGCAGGCCTGTTAAAACAACGGAATTTACCGAAAATCTCGACCTTTTGGAAGATCGGATGGATATCAAATCGGACAAGATAGCCTACCCCGCGGGCGATGGGGTTTTTAAAAGTCGCATTGTGAGGTATAGCGATATCGATCCGAATTTGCACTTAAACAATACCGTTTATGCAGATATTATCTGCGACTGCCTTGATAGGGCAGAGCTTATGGTTAAAAGCATCTCGATAAACTATAAAGCGGAAGCGAAACTTGGCGATGAGATTATTATTAAATATATTGAGGAGCCAGAAGGAACTTTTGTTTTCGGTGGAAAAATAGGTGAGCGAGAATGTTTCACGGGGAAAATTGAGCTTTTCTAAATAAATTTCGACAATATTCCATTACTAATTGTATAATTTGCAATTATTTATACGAAATGGAACTCAAATGAGTTCATAAATGAAAGGGTTGCATATAATATAGTAAAAGTTCGAGGGAGCGGATATTATGGAAATTCGTAAACTGCGCATATCTGAGCTCGGTGAGGCAACAGCACTCATACTAAAGGTTTTTTGCGAGTTTGAAGCACCCGATTATACTGAAAATGGTGTTGAAACGTTTAAAAAGTTTTTGAAGAATTCAACAAAAGACGAGTCACTTGTTTTTTATGGAGAGTTTTCAGATGGAGAGCTTCGAGGGGTTTTAGCGCTTGGAAAAGGTTGTCATCTGACGATGCTTTTTGTTAAGAAAGAGCATCACCGAAAAGGAATAGCGAAGAAGCTGTTCCATTATATAAAAGAGCGGTGCAACGCAGAGAGGATAACTGTTAATTCATCTCCCTATGCAGTTGAGGTATATAAGCGGCTTGGGTTTGAAGCAACTGAAAGCGAAAAAGAGATAGACGGTATTCGATTCACACCGATGGTTTATAAGATTGAAGAAAATTAGCATTAATCATAAAATAACATAAGACAAAACCGTCTACGGGCGGTTACTGGTAAGGGTATTAGCAAAATTTTAATTTTAGATATAGCATAATAAAAATCCGCCAAAATGGCGGATTTTTATTATCGCTAAACTTCATAAATTTAAAAGGTATTATGTAGGGACATGGCTTGCCATGTCCGCTAAATTCATGCAAACTTTGCGGTCACCCCTCTTGCAATATAGTCGCAATTAGCGCAGTACTCTAATTGCTCCTTATTGCGGTGCTTCGCTCTATTCGCTTTATCCGCCACAGGCGGAGCTCATTCGCTCACCGTGACCATACAATATAACAGGATAAATTGCAGATAAACTTCGATATAATCTACCCTTATGAGCAACCGCCTTACGGGCGGTTTTTTCATTTGGAAAAAAATCGAGAACGAAGTCAGGGAGAGGGAGAACGAAGTCAGGGAGAGGGGGAGCGAAGTCAACTATATGCGGTTTAGCAGCTTGCCCAGCGCCGCCGCAAGCGAGCAAGCTCGCTTGGTGAAGTAGCAAACCGCAGGTTTGCTACTTCGAAGCAAAGCCTTCGGCTTTGCGCGGCGGCGCCCCCCCGTCCAAACCGAAACCCCACCCTCCAAACCGAAACCCACCCTCTAAACCAAAAAAACCACCAGCAAAAAACTCCACAAAAACTAAACCCAAAAACCTCAAAATCCCTAAAACAATAAAAAGATAAAATATTAAACAGCATAAAAAAATTCTCGAACCTACAAAACATTATATGAACCCGTTCAAATAAAATAAACCACCAAAACCTCGGAAAAAATAGCAAACTCAATAAGAATGTTTACAAAAAAATTAATATGTGATATAAATAAAATAAGAAAGCAACAAACACTATACAATTTGTTGAAAATACAAATAATTATACGAAAGGGTGATTCCGATGAAGTTGCATCATATAGCGCTAAACACAACAAAGTTTGAAGAGACAATAGCCTTTTATAAAGAGATGTTTGGGATGAGCGAAATTCGCCGCTGGGAAAAGGGAGGCACTCCTGGAGCTATGCTTGCGATGGAGGATGGCGGTATGCTTGAGATTTTCGGTGTTGCAAAGGAAGAGGAAAGTGATGGAAAATTTATCCATATTGCCTTTCTGAGTGGCGATGTTGACAAAGATTATCAAAAGGCGCGAAGTCTTGGAGCATCAGCCGATATGGAGCCGTTTGATATAACCCTTCCATCAAATCCACCAGCGCCTCTTCGAATAGCGTTTGTCCGTGGTTTTGGTGGCGAGAGGATTGAATTTTTGAGTGAAAAGTAGGAGTTTTTGTATGGCAACTCATAGCTTTTTGCAAAATTTATATTATATTTTGAAGAAATATAATATAAATTAGCCGTTTGCCCGCATGCCACGCAGTGGCGAGGACAAGGCATTAAGATAAGTTTATAAATAATCATAGCGAAGCGCCGCAATACAGAGTGAATGACTGAGCGCTGCCTGCGGCAGATAAAG
>CAYJGN010000030.1:0-23065 GCA_964369635.1 uncultured Oscillospiraceae bacterium | reverse complement strand
GGAGCTTTTAGATGAAGAGGATTGATGTATTAAAACTCGCCTTTAAAAACTTCGGCAGGCGCAAAGCTCGAAGTGTCTTGACGATACTCGGTGTTGTTATCGGCACTATGGCGGTTGTAATAATGATATCAATAGGTCAGGGTCTTTCGCAGTCTATGATGGAGCAGTTTGAGAGCTTTGGAAGTCTTAATGAAGTGCGCGTTCGAAAAGGTTGGGATGAGGCATCGCAAGATGCTTATATGGATGATGACCTTCTCGAAGCTATTCGTTTTATGCCACAAGTTGAGTCGGCGCTCGGGATGAAAAACTACTCAGCGCTGATTATAAACGGAAAAGAGCAAACTTGGGCTCAGCTCTATGGCGTTGACGCCGCAACATACGACTCTATGGATAGAGAGTTCTATCAAGGAGATGGAATACTCGAGGGCAGCGGAAACAGAATAGTTATGAGCTATACCTCACTGTTTGAGTTTCAAAACCCAAACAAAGACTATGAGTGGAAACAGCCACAAGACGAAGAGGGCAACTGGTTACCGCCTCCTTTTGACCCATTTGACACAACTCTAAAACTAACATTTGATACAAATTATGGTTACGGCGCTATCTCATCAAGACCTAAGATGTATACACTTGAAGTCGTCGGAATTTCAGAGCCCGGTTGGGCGCAGGACAGTTGGAGCTCGTTTATGTCGATAGAGACGCTTGAGAAGCTCTATAAGGACTATGAAAGAACCCTCCCTCCCGACCAGCAAGGAGGGGATGGTAGTGATGGCGGTGTTATGTTCTTTAGTGACTCAGTTATGATGAGTTCATCGGGCTCAATCGGTGGTTCTTCGAGTCAGGAAAAAGATAAGTACGATGAAATTGTTGTGAATGTGCCTAACACAGACGACGTTTTAGATGTTCAAAATGCGCTCACCGAGTTGGGATATCAGGCGAGCAGCAATATGGAGTATATCGAACAAACTCAAGAGCAGATGATGCTAATTCAGCTAATTCTTGGTGGAATAGGTGCGATTGCCTTTCTTGTAGCGGCACTCGGTATTGCAAATACCATGATAATGTCTATCTACGAGAGGACAAAAGAGATTGGTATTATGAAGGTTATCGGCTGCAAACTTGGAAACCTCCGCTCACTATTCCTCACAGAGGCTGCTATTATAGGATTCCTTGGCGGTGTTGTCGGCGTTGGACTGAGCTACGCTATATCTAATGCGATAAACGCCCTTGCAAATAGCGGTATGGCGATGGGAATGGGTGGAAGTACTATTTCGATTATCCCGCCATGGCTTGCTCTTGCAGGAATAGCAATCTCAACCTTTGTTGGAATAGTTTCGGGAACATACCCAGCAATAAGAGCGACAAGACTATCGGCAATAGAAGCTATCAGAAATGAGTAGTTGTTTGTAAAAGATAAAAAACGATGTGGAAACACATCGTTTTTTTGATATTCTTTAGGTGGTAGGCGGCGGGGGGGGCAGATAAGATAGGGGAATAGTCGCTCTGCTCTTTAGAAGTTTTTGATTTACCTCGACTGCTGTATGGAAATTTAAGGCGGCTGAAACTTTAGAATTGTTTGCATTTCCGCCCCGTTCCGCCCCGTTCCGCTTCGCTCCGCCTTTCATCGCTCCGCCTCGCCCCGCCCGCAGAGGTGAATTGATAATCAATTCACCGATGTCGAGCTTGCTCGACAAAACGCACCGATGGTGCGTTTTCTGCGGGCGGAACGATGCTGCTACCAGAAAAAATGGTGCGTTTTCTGCGGGCGGAACGATGCCGCTACCAGAAAAACAAGAAAAAACAAAATCAGCATAGATATATTGACAATTGTTTAAAAGGATGATATCATTGTAACGAAAATCGATATCGATATTCGTTACAATGATTTATCACCAAACATGAATAAAGATAGTTTGCATAACTAAAAAAATACTAAACAAATAAAAACGGAGGGAAAATATGGAAAACAAAGTGCTTCGGAAGCTATTTTTGGGATTTATTCAAATTCATATACTGCACCACGCAAGCAAAGAGGCTGTTTATGGTTCATTTATGATAGAGGAGCTTCGCTCCCACGGCTATGAGATAAGTCCGGGGACGCTTTATCCAATTTTTCACAACCTTGAAAAAGCGCAGCTTATAGTAGTTGAGAGTAAGATATACCAAGGAAAGGTGCGCAAATACTATTCAATAACAGAAAAAGGCAAAGAGACGTTGCTTGAAGCAAGGAAAAAAATTAAGGAGTTGACGGGTGAGATATGAATAACGATATGCGCAAAGATATACTACGGGACTTTCAGATTAAAAAATTCTGTGCGTATGGTTTTCTTAAAAACTTAAAATTTTTCGAGCCTTATTTAATAATCTACCTTATGAGTGGCGGCATAAACCTCTTTCAAATAGGTATCTTAATAGCTATTCGAGAGGTTATTATAAATGTTTTTGAAATACCATCGGGTATTATTGCTGATTATTTTGGCAGAAAAAAAGAGATGTATTTTTGTTTTGGGTTTTATATAATCGCATTTAGCATATTCTTTTTTGCAAACTCATTTATAGTTGCTGCGTTTGCGATGGCTTTTTTCGGACTTGGAGAAGCCTTTCGTTCAGGTACTCATAAAGCGATGATATATACCTATTTAGACTCGAAAAACTGGCAGAGTGAAAAGACGTTTGTATATGGAAGGACAAGAGCGTTTTCCCTTATGGGAAGTGCAATTAGTAGTTTTATAGGGATAGCTTTAATGCTTACAGTGCAGAGCGCAAGCTATATTTTTTTATTTTCGGTAGTTCCTTATATCATCGATTTATTTTTAATTATGAGTTACCCTAATTTTTTAGATAAAGCTGATAAAAAGCATGGAAGCTCATTTAAAGATGTTATAGCTGAGGTATTTGAAAACTTCTGTTTAAATAAAAAATTCCGAAACATTCTAATCGAAGAAGGAGTTGCAGAGGCTGCTTTTTCATACCTTAAAGATCTAATTCAGCCGATTTTAGAAGTGATTATAATAGGCAGTGGTGTTTTATTGATATCCTCTATTTCTGCGCAGGATAATCTTACTATAGTTTTAGGGCTGACATACGCCATACTAAACTTGTGCAGCTCGTATTTTTCAAAGAGAGCGTATCTTATTAAGGGTAACAAAACGAGCATTGCTTGCCTGCTGTTAATACATATATCATATGCTGTTTTATGCTGTATACTTGCGATTTTTTCGGGATGGTATCAGATTGTTTTGCTTATCTATCTTTTAATTTATATCCTGCATAATGTCCGCAAACCGATATTTGTCGATGAGATAGATAATAATATCGACAAGGCGCATAGAGCGACCGTTATAAGTGCAGCAGCACAGCTAAAATCATTATTTCTTATGATATTCGCACCACTTCTGGGTTTCGTTGCAGATAGATATGGATTTGGCACGGTCATGGCAATATTGGCTTGCATATTCGCGGTAACATTTCCGCTCCTTCAAAAAAAATCGGTATTTAAAAAGAAATAAAGCCGCCATATGGCGGTTGCTGATAAGGATATTAACAAAATTCTAATTTTAGATAAGCACAAAAAAATCCGCCATTTTGGCGGATTTTTTTGTGCTAAACTTCGTAAATTTAAAAGGTGTTGTGTAGGGACATGGCTTGCCATGTCCGCTAAATTCATGCAAACTTTGCGGTCACGGCAAGCCGTGACCCTACAATATAACAGGATAAGATACAGATAAACTTCGATATAATCTACCCTTACGAGTATCCGCCTTAAGGCGGCTTTTATTATTCCCCGATATTTATCTTATTGTCAGTATTGTTTATGCTCAATCTGCGATACCTGACTATGAGTTTGTTATTTTCCTCGTTTTCTTTTGCTTCGCCTTAAAATTATCATAGTTATAATATAGATTATAAATATCAGAAGTGATGCAGCTGAAGCTATCATTCCAATAGATAAGCCCGGAGCTAAATATTCAAAGACTATTGTATTCTCACCAGCTGGACAGAAAACAGCGCTCATACCGCTCGATACCTTTTCTACCTTTGTTTGAACACCGTTTACATAAGCTGTAAACCCTTCATCATACGGCACCGAGAAGAAGATTAGCTCATCGCTATCAGATACTATATCATAAGTAAACCCCTTTTGCGTTTCGGTGAATGTTCCCGTTGCGGTGGCTATTAGCGCCTCGGTGTCGGTATAGTAGTCTGCTTCGGTAGTCATGTTGAAAGCCCCCTCAGGTAGCGGCTCGAGGTATTCTGAGTATTTCGAAACCTGCTCACCGTCAAGAACTATTGCCTTTAGCAGAATATGCACTCTTGCGCTCTCGGCAAGGTCTTCATACTGATCCTTGGTTATATAATAGTCGTAGCTAAAGCCCATCGGCAGATAATACTCATTCTCATAGATGGTATAAACCCCTTGCTTATCTATCTTCTCAAATCCCGGCACATCATAATTCTCATCCTCACCAACAACTGCATATCTTACCGAAAGAAGAGCGCGAAGAGGATAGATAGATGGATCGGGCTTTGAGGAAACATCTCGTTTAACACCGACAGAAGGATAAAATTCCATTATAGATGGCGGAACAACGGTATTGAATGAGCGGATAGATGGTTTGCGTAGGATAAGACCTAAATTGTCCTCGGTGTCTATTGTGTCTATCCTATAAAACTCATCTTCAACGGGGAAGGTTATCTCGGCGTTTAGAGTATGGTCGATATAGTAGTCATCGCCCGATTTGCTCATCTTAGAGCCGCCCATATGGATGGCTGCAAAAACAACTGAAACAATCATAACAAGAGCAATAGAGCGCTTATATGCTCTCTTGCCGTTTATTCGAAGTTCTATTAGTATCGCCATAAAGATAAGGCAGAGGAATGAAACAGAGATAGATGCCCATAGTTTTGCGGGGTCTTCTGCGAGCTCGAAAAAGACGAGTTCTCCATCAACATATTTCGGGGCAATTCCTATTAACGAGAAGAAGACAACAAAAAGGGCGGTTTTGGTGAAAGCCCGCTTAAAGGAAGCTGCCTCGAAGTTTTCAAATGCTATAACGGTTACAAGCGCCATGATGAGGATAGCCATATAGTACCATCTTGCATACCAGCTGTGGTTTAGTGCGAAGAAGAAGGAATTTAAGAATGGGACAAGCGCCATAACAGCGAGGACTTTAAGAAGGGTTGATAGAAAGCTTTTGCGAAATCTATCGAGGAAGGCAAAAACACCAACAGTCGTAAATACCGGTAAAAATGCCGAGAGCGAGCTCCATTTAACGTTGGAGTCGGGGAAAAAGTTTAGCGAATAGGCGGTATCGGGCATAAAGAAGAGCGAATGGAGGATAGCGCCATATTTCTGAGCATTCCCATAGAAAAACATATTATAGCCGTTCATTATAGTTTCGGTTCTGGGGTTTCCGGTAACGGCAAGCACTGCCGGCAAAAATAGAATTAGAGCCATGCCAAAACCAATAACCGCTTCGAAGGCTATAACGAGAAAACGCTTAAAGGTTATCCCTCTTTTAACGGCGAGACGGACAAAGAAATATACTGCGACGAAAACAACCTGCCCGATAAAGAAGAAGTAGTTGTTAAATGCATTTAGCATAACAGCAAGGGCGAAAATCCCTCGCCTATCCTCTTCAATTAGCATCTCAAGACCGAGCAGTAGCAGCGGAAAGAGGGCTATGATATCAAGAAAGTTATTAAAGAAGATGTTATAGATAGAAAATCCAGAGAAGGTATAGAGCATAGCTCCAAGGACAGCTGTTCTCGAATCTTTAACGAATCTTGTTATATAAGCATAGCTTGTGAGCGCGGCAACGCCGAATTTAAGGATAAGAAGAGGCGCCATTATAAAGGGGATTATAGAGCTTGGGAATAAAAGGGCTGGCAGAAAAAAGATACTACCGACGAAATAGAATGAATAGGTTCCGATAAAGTTTGAACCAAGGTCGGTTAGGAAATCAAAATAAATCTTCCCTTCACGTATCTGCTCAGCTCCATGCATATAAAATGGAATTTGTTGAGCATTAAAGTCCCCAGCATAGATAAAATATCCGCCGTTATAGATTATAAACGGTATAAATATACACGATGCAGTTAAAATAGCAAGAAAAAAGGCCTGCAGATATCTCTCTTTTTTTCTAAGCAAAATTTTCACCTCTGTTTTATAGCGATTTATCGCTTTCTTTCAATTATTTTAGTCTTTTTTCCTATCCATTGTACCAAAAATTGAGAGAATAGACAATTAAAATAAAAAAGAAATTTTATTTAATTGAGTGGTGTGGACAACTAAGCGATTTTGTTGTAAAATCATTGTAGGAAAATGCGCTATTTTTAAGTTTTGAGGTGGATAGAGTGAAAAGTAATTTTTTTGCAATGCTTATGCGAATGAAATATATAAACAGATGGGGTCTTATGAAAAACACAACCCCTGAATCTCTCTCCCTCCATACCCTCGATACTGCAATTATAGCAGATTTATTATGGGCGCTTTGTAAAAAAAACGGGAAAGAATTCGATAGAGGGCAGTTTCTCGCATCGGCTATCTACCACGATGCACCTGAAATTTTAACAGGAGATCTTCCGACCCCTGTGAAATACCTAAACCCCGAGATTAAAAAAGCCTATAAGGCGGTTGAGAGTGCAGCGGAAGAAAAGTTGTTATCAATGCTCCCGCCCGAAATTTCAGATGATATACGTTGCTCATTTGCGCCGGCAGCTGAAGTTCATAGGTATATAAAAGCGGCGGACAAACTCTCAGCACTTATAAAGTGCATCGAAGAGGAAAAAGCGGGGAACAGTGAATTTAAAATAGCAAAAGAGATGCAACTTCGAGCGATAAAAGAGGATAATATCCCCGAGGCACTGGAGTTTATAGAAATTTTCATCGACGGACTTTATCTAACGCTCGATGAATTGAAATAGGAGTGAAGATGAGTTATATAGAAGAGCTTAAAAATTATATCCCAAAAGATGCGGGAGAGGCAAAAGATAAACAGGTGTTTTTAAAATACCTAAACGATTTTGATAATCTATTAACCCGAGAAAATGAATATGCCCATATAACGGCGAGCGGGTTTGTTATAAATAAAGATGCGACAAAAGTCCTTATGATTTATCATAATATATTTGATAGCTGGGGCTGGACAGGTGGACATGCCGATGGAGAGAGCGATATGCTATATGTTGCTATGAAAGAGGCGATTGAAGAGACTGGGATAGAAAAGGTGACGCCGCTCACAGGCAAGGTCGATTCTATAGATATTCTCCCTGTTTTTGGCCATTTCAAGAGAGGAAAATATGTTTCTGCTCATCAACATCTAAATTTTACATATATATTGGTAGGAGATGAAAATTTGCCTATTCGCCATAAGGCAGATGAGAACAGCGATGTTGCATGGATAAAAAAAGAGGATATAGTGAAGACTGTCAGGGAAAAGGATATGATACCTGTTTATTTGAAATTAATCGAGAGAGGGGAGGATTTTTTAAATGCTTCAAGATAAGAAAAAACTTCGACGGGTGAGCGTGGTTGCCTGTTCATCTTTAATTGTTGGAACTATCGTGACGATTGCTATGGTTTTTGTATTAGATTTTCTAAGCAGTAATATACCAACGGTATTTAGGCCAATTGATAATAGCAATCTGCTTTTATATAATTTTTTCATAGCGCAGATTTTAGCAGGAAGCGCTATGATAGCTATGCATCTTCCCTTTAAAAGATATAATTTCTCTATTGATAAGATGAAGATAAGGAGCTTTTTTAAGTATGCTTGTTTAACGCTTGGAGTTAGTCATGCGCTCAATCTTTTCACAACAATCGTGGTAATACCGATTTTAGATTTATTCACTAGACCATCAATAGACCCCGTTGAGACCTTAATTTACGACCAGCCAATAGGGATGATTATTGCCTTTGTTGTTATATTAGCGCCTATTGCTGAAGAGCTTATATTTCGCCAGGTAATTCTATCAAGGCTTTTAGTATTAGGGCAGAGAAATGCGATTATTTTGCAAGGGGTTTTGTTTGGTCTTTTCCATGCAAATCTGCACCAGTTTTTCTATACCACCGGAATGGGTATAATTCTTGGGTATATAACTGTTCGGTTTGGTAGCTTTAAATATGCTGTTTATCTGCATATACTGCTGAACTTTATGGGCTCAATAGTGCCGCTTGTGATAGTAAACAGCGATGCTGCACTTGTTATCTATGGGATTTTGATGATTGCGAATATTATAGGCACGCTAATTTATATAATCATCAAGAGGAAAGTAGTTGCATTCTCGGATGAATTTTCATCGCGTGGGAATATGGCTTATGTTTTAAAATCCCCAATTGTTGCTATTTTACTTGTTTTATTAATAGCTTATACTGTTTTAAATAGTATATAAAAAAATATTAAGGAGTTTTGAGATGATAAAAGAGATAAAGATTAATGAACTAACTGACAACTTTGTAAAACTTATTGAGAAAAACTGGTTTTTGCTCGGCGTTTGCGATAAAGATGGCCGAAAAAATGCGATGACTGTTTCTTGGGGAACAGTTGGTAGACTTTGGAATAAAGATGTTGTTTCTGTTTTTGTCCGCCCAACGAGATATAGCTATGATTTATGCGAAAACTCTGATATTCTAACCCTCTCGATGTGGGAGGCGGGTGAGAAGAGAGATATGCTCGCCTTTATGGGAAAAGAGAGCGGCAGGGACTATGATAAATTTGAAAAATGCGGTCTTAAAACAGCGGTAAAAGACGGTGCGCTTTTAATTGCTGGGGCGAAGATGACAATAGTTTTAAAAAAGCTCTATCACCACGATTTCGACCCATCAAAATTTTTAGATGAAAGCATTGAGAAAAACTATGACAATGATTATCATCGCGAATATGTCTGTGAAATCATGGGGGTCTATATAGATGACTGATTTCCTGCGCAGAACATGGGCGCTTATCTCCCTTGATAACCTTCGCAATAACGTTGAGGTGATAAGGAAGGCGGCTGGCAGTGAGATATGCGCTGTTATTAAGGCGGATGGATATGGCCATGGTGCTATAACTATTGCCCGTGAGCTTATAAGCTGCGGCGTTCGCTTCTTTGCCGTTTCAAACCTATCAGAGGCATTAGAGCTTCGCGCGAATGGGATTGAGGGCGAAATATTAATATTGGGGTATACTCCGCCTGAGCATTGGAAAAGCCTTTGCGAAAACTCCCTCACTCAGACGGTCTTCTCACCCGATTATGCAAACGAGCTAAACAGGGCAGCTAAAGAGCCGATAAACTGCCACCTAAAAGTTGATACCGGCATGTCGCGTCTTGGATTTGCGCCAAAACTATCGACACTGCTTGATGTCTATAAACTGAAAAATCTAACCTTCAAAGGAATTTTCACCCATTTTTCTGCTTCAGATGAGAGCAGAGATTTTGCGCGGGATTATACAAAAAAGCAGTATGATAAATTTATAGAAATAGTCGAAAAACTAAAAAAATCGGGCATTGAGGTTGGAATTCGCCACTGCACTAATAGCGGTGCTGTTGCAAACTATAAAGAGTATGCTCTTGATATGGTGCGCTGTGGGATAATTCTCTATGGCGTTCCAGCGAGCGAAGAAGCGCTTCTTTCAGGTCTTCTGCCGCTAATGGAGCTTAAAAGCACCGTCTCGATGGTTAAAGAGATTAAAAAAGGCAGCTTCGTTTCATATGGCTGCACCTTTAAAGCTCCCTGTGATATGAAAGTTGCAACTTTGCCGATTGGATATGCAGATGGTTATTCGCGCAGTTTATCAAGTAAAGGTAAAGTTTTGATAAATGGCGAGATTTGTTTTGTAGTTGGCAGGGTTTGCATGGATCAGCTTGTTATTGATGTAAGCCATGTTGATGTGCAGGAGGGGGACGTTGCAACCCTTTTTGGAACCGATAAAAATGAATACCTTCCAGTATCGGAGATAGCGGAAATCGCAGGTACCATAAGCTATGAAATTCTCTGCCTTATAGGGAGGAGAGTTCCGCGTGTTTATAAAAAAGATGGTAAAATCATTGCGGTAAAGGATTATTTAGGATGTATTTAGAAGAAGAGAGAAAAAAGGCGCTGCTAATAGGACTCGATACAGGGGAATATAATGCAGAACTATCTATCGATGAATTATATAAGCTCTGCGAAACGGCAGGGCTTTCGGTTGTTTATGATATAGTTCAAAAGAGGGAAAAGCCAGATAAAAAGACCTATGTCGGGACAGGAAAACTCGAAGAAGCAAAGCGGATTATAGACGATGAGGGGATAGATTATGTCGTATTTGATGATGAGCTAACAGCTTCGCAACTAAATAACCTCGAGGAGATTTTAAATGTTGCAATACTCGATAGAACAACGGTTATTCTCGATATCTTTGCAGGACGTGCAACAAGCAAAGAGGGTAGCATTGAAGTTTTATTAGCGCAACTTAAATATAGGTATGCAAGGCTTGCAGGTGCCGGCAAAGCGCTATCCCGTCTCGGTGGTGGAATAGGGACAAGAGGTCCTGGTGAAACAAAGCTCGAGAGCGATAGGCGGCATATTCGTGAGCGGATAAAGTCTCTCTCAAACAAGCTAAAAGAGGCAGAAGAGCACAGGGCGCTACTTGAGCGCGGACGTGCGAAAAAAGGAATGCTCACTATTGCCCTTGCGGGGTATACGAATGTTGGTAAGAGCAGTATTTTAAACTATTATACCGATGCTGGAGTTTTATCAAAGGATATGCTTTTTGCAACGCTTGACCCAACGGCGAGAGGACTTAAGCTCCCAAGCGGACAGACGGCAATGCTTATCGATACCGTCGGGTTTATCGGCAGACTGCCGCACCACCTTGTTCGAGCTTTCCGCTCAACTCTATCGCATCTCTATACCGCCGACCTTATTTTGAATGTTGTTGATATAAGCAGTGGGTTTTCTCTCCACCAACAGCATGAAACAGAAGAGGTTTTAAGATTTTTAAAAATTGAAACACCGGTACTCACTGTTTTTAATAAAACCGATTTAGCGCCGATAGAACCAACAATACTCTCAAAAGAGCAGATAGCGGTTTCGGCAAAAACTGGGTATCATATGGAGGAGCTTCTCTTAAAAATAGAGGAGATGAGCGGCGTTTTTGCTATTAAAGCAGAGCTTTTAGTTCCGTACAGTGATGGCAGGTATTTAGAGCAGATTTATAAAGAGTGTGAAGTTTTGTCGGAGGAATATACCGAAGAGGGAACGCTTTTGTCGGTTATAGTTGAGAAAAAGATGATTTATCTGTTCGAGAAATTTTTGAAAAGTTAGTCGCTGATACTGTTAATAGCTGCGAGTTTTTGTTATAATAAATTTGTGTGGTATCAAAATCAAAGACTTTAACAGCTCTTGGAAGATTTAACTATCAATTTCTTGGGCTATTGTTATGCGGTTTTTTTAGCGATTAGCTTGTTAAATTGTGATTTAATATATAATTTGAAAAATAAAGGGGGATTTATGCGTTCAGTTGGGTTTGACAATGATTTGTATTTAAAAATGCAGTCAAAACATATTTTAGATAGGATAGGTCAGTTTGGAGGTAAGCTCTATTTGGAGTTTGGTGGCAAACTTTTTGATGACTTTCACGCATCAAGGGTATTGCCTGGTTTTGAGCCAGATAGCAAGGTGCGAATGCTGACACAGCTTCGTGATTCTGCGGAGGTTGTTATCGTTATAAATGCGGGGGATATTGAGAATAACAAGGTTCGTGGTGACCTTGGTATAACATATGATATAGATGTTTTGAGGCTTATTGATGCATTTCGCTCGATTGAGCTTTTTGTTGGGAGCGTTGTTATTGCGCAGTTTAGCGGACAACCCTCGGCATCTGCCTTTAAAGAAAAACTCGAAAGACTCGGTGTTCCTGTTTTTCTTCATTACCCAATAGAGGGGTATCCGTCGAATGTTGAGCATATTGTGAGTGATGATGGATTTGGCAGGAATGAATATATAAAAACCGAGAGGCCGCTCGTCGTTATAACTGCACCAGGACCTGGCAGCGGCAAAATGGCTACCTGCTTATCGCAACTTTATCATGAGCATGAAAGAGGAATTTCCGCAGGCTATGCAAAGTTTGAGACATTTCCTATTTGGAATCTGCCACTTATGCACCCTGTTAATCTCGCTTATGAGGCGGCGACGGTTGATTTGCAGGATATAAATATGATAGACCCATACCATTTAGAGGCTTATGGCGTAACAACAGTAAACTACAACAGAGATATTGAGGTTTTCCCTGTTTTGGCGGCAACATTTGAGAAGATTTACGGTGAGAACCCATATAAATCACCTACCGATATGGGTGTTAATATGGCGGGGAAATGCATTGTGAACGATGATTTCTGTTGTGACGCTTCAAAGAGGGAAATTTTAAGAAGATATTATCAAACCCTTGTCCAGAAAAAGCAGGGTAAAATTTCAACTGAGAGCGTTCAGAAGATGGAAATTTTACTAAATCGAACGAAACTCACCCCTCAGAATAGAAAAGTTGCGGTTGCGGCTGAAGAAGTTGCGCAAAAAAATGGACTGCCAGCAGCAGCTATTGAACTTCGCGATGGAAGAATTATAACAGGCAAGACGAGTTCACTGCTTGGATGCAGTGCAGCAGCGCTTTTAAATGCACTAAAGGCGGTAGCGAAAATAGATGACGATATAGATCTTATAGCACCGGAGATAGTTAAACCGATAGGTGAGCTTAAAACAAAGCATCTGAAAAACAGAAACCCAAGACTCCATCTTGATGAAGTTTTGATTGCGTTATCAATTTCAGCGGTTACGAATAAGAATGCTAAAAAAGCAATGGAAAAACTCTCAGCGCTTGAGGGAACAGAAGCGCATACAACAGTTATCCTCTCGCAAGTCGATGATGCGGTATTCAAAAAACTTGGAATTAACCATACAAGTGAGCCGAAATACCAGTTTCCAACCCTTTATCATAAGTAAGTATTTAGAAACTGGGGAAAATATCTATAAAAAAATCCGTGGTATTCACGGATTTTTTTGCTGTTATATTGAAAGGTTAGCTATCATTCATTGCTTAATAAGCAAGTATTTAGTGGGTGACTTTAAGCCTTTGGGTTGTGATTATATGTTTGTTATTTGTGATTTTTGGTTTTCAAGAGCTTTTTTGTCGGCGCGAAGTGCGAAAGAAGAAACCGCCGCCGCCCGCAGAAAACGCACTCTCGTGCGTTTGGTCGAGTGAAACTCGACCGGGGCGAGCCATAAGGCTCGCCCCTGCGGGCGGCGGCGCTGCATTATAAAAACAACTTATAATCTTTTAGCTGGATTAAAGCTTAATTTTTTGGTATCCACTGGACCCATTTTTTATATAGATTATAAATATCATCTTGGCTGTGTGTTTTATCAAATAGCTTTGACGCCTGCATCATAGACATATGAATAGGCTCAAAAATCATATCAAATGGTGGTTTAAATGCCTTGTCAACAAAACCCAGAAGTATCGGCATATTTGCAGATGAGTCAAGGCTTATATCGGTATGATAACCAAGGCTTATCTGCGGGTGATTGGTTATAAAAACCTGCCCTAAATACATCGCGATATCTCTTAAAATATATTCTGTTTGCAGTGAAAACTGATACTTCTCATCTTTGATAACAGCTTTCGCAATTTCTCGCGGATGATTAATAAGTTGGTTTTCAACTTCTTTTATCTTTGCCTTTGGGGTCTTTTCTATTTCTGCAATGAATAAAAACCATTTCCAAATTGAAATCAGAGAGCTCTCAGAAAAATCAAGCGCGATTTTTGAAGTTTCTTGTAGATAATCAATTCGGCCAGCAATATTGCCAACATACCAGTTAAAATGCTCTTTGGCCTCTTTAGGACTCAGTTTTTCAAAGGGCTTATCTATTGGAGGAATAAATATGTTATAAGTTAATTTTTTCTTTTTCCAATACATTTTAGCACCTCTCTAATTAAAAATCACTTTAATGCAGAGTATCTTTTAAAACTTTTCCACAACTCTTACACCGATAAAAACACTCGATAAATTCAATATCCTCTTGATAATTTTCGCTCGAGTATCTTCCTTTGATTTTGTAGTCATTTAGTTTCGGTGAATTGCAATTTAAAACAATCCTTCTATTATCTTTAAAAAGGGCGGCACCGCAGTCTTTGCAGTTGTGTCTTTTAATCCTTTTCAAAAATGGAGTGTTGCTATCCTCATAAACTCTTGGCATCTTAATATCGGCAAATTCGATATCTTTCATATATTTAATAGTTGATTTGAAGTTGCATTCTCTGCAACAAAACATCTGATTTACAACTGTTATATCGCCGGTCATAGGGGTGCCGTCGAAATTAAGGTCGAGTTGTTTTGCAATTTCGCTTCCGCCGCGGACAATCGAAGATTTTTTGCTAACAAAAAGCTTGTTTCCGCATCTTGGACAAAAATGATCTTTTAAATAAAGATAGAATGGGTTATCAAAATTTCTTCTATATCCGCCCATCTAAAAAAACACTTCCTTCAAAAAGATAATATTTTTCAGCTAAATCTCAAATCCAAGCTCACCGTATTTCGCAAGGATATCATTTATATTGTTCATAGTATCCTCATCGGTTGTCAGGGAGGTTTCGGTGCCGTTAAATGTTCCGCATTCTGAATGATAGCTTATCTCTTTGCCGTCTGTGGTTACCATTTTAATATCAGAGAGGCAATCGGAGGTGCCAAAATTCCATTCTCCTGTGAGAATAGCTTCTATTGCCTTTGCTTCGTTCTCGGTCAGCTCAAACATCTCACCTGAATTTATAAACTCAATCATAAGTGAGCTTGTCTCGGTGGTGCTTGTTGTAGCGCTGCTATCGGTGGCGGCAGGGTCGCTATAATCGATAAACGAGATATTGAGATCCACTGGCCCCTCAATTCCATCGACTTCTCCGTTCGCAGTATACTGCCACATCGAGTATTCATATGGGAAAAACGGTTGCCTGAAATACTGCGCAAACCATTTGTCATAGTCTTCAAGGCGAGAGAGTTCAAGGTTAAACATCATCCAACCGATATTACCATAGACAACAGGGGTATACCCAGCCGCTTTTATCTCCTCGCAAAAAGCTATTGTGATATCGGTGATTTCAGTTGCAGTGAGATTATTTGTGCGAGCGTTATCGTCATAAACTTCTTCCATATCAAAAACAATAGGGTAGGTGACGTTATAGTCTTTTATATTTTCTATAATGAAGTTTGCCTCTTCTCTTGCTTCATCTTCGTTTATCGCCTGTGAGAAAAAATAAACTCCGGTATCAATGCCTGCAGAGGTTGAGCCTTCAAGGTTATTTAAAAACTGCTCATCTATATTTATATCGCCGGAAACATATCCTCTATATCCTGCGCGTATAATAGCAAATTCAATATTTGCAGGGTCGTTTGCAACTGCCTCCCAGTCGATAACCCCTTGATAATATGAAACGTCTATCCCTGCAATAGATTTTTGTGCTCCATCATCATATACTTTAAACCCATCGACAGTTTCCATATTAAGATAGTTATAGTTAGATAGTGCGAGCGACTTATCAATAGGTAGATATAAAATTTCGCCTCCCTGTTTAACGACTATCTCATTTGGGAAAAATCTCTGAAGATATTCTATTGATATATTAAGCTCTTGCGATACCTCTTTAAACTGTTCAACAGTTATCAAATCCTCTTCATCGACAGCAGAAATGCCCTCTTCTGGATTTAAATGTTCATTATGGTTGTCGAGTTCAGTTTTTGTGGTATAATATAAGTTGTAGAGATATATAGTAGCTATAAAGGATATAGCTAAAAATACCGATAATATTATTATTGCGACCTTTTTGTTTAAAAATTGTTTCATAATTCCTCCTATCCTATATATTGTATCATAAAATATGATATATATGTTGAGCAAATTGAGAAATTAGTCAAAAAAAGCAAATAACAAAAAAATAACATAGTTTAGTCCTTTTTTTTTCAAACAATGGGTGTATTATAAGGTCATAGAAAGGAAGTGCCTAATATGAAAAATGTAAAAACATCAACGATAGCTGTTATTTCAGCATTTACAATATTGCTCTCAGGGCTTTTTGGATTTGGAGGTAGTTATCTCGCTATTAACTACTTTGATGTCCGAGATGATGAGAATTTTGCGGTCGACCCGACCACCTCAGAGACTCCGATTGAAGGGCACGATACCTCGCAGTTCTATAACACGCAAGAGATTGCAGAGCTCGTTGGGGATACCGTCGTTTCAATCCAAACTGAGATAAGCGGTGATTTTTGGGGTTCAGGTGGAACAGGTAACGGAAGTGGCGTTATAATAAGCGAAGATGGCCTTATAGTCACAAACCACCATGTAATAGAAGATGCAAATAGCATTCTTATAACGATGCTTGATGGCACAGAATATTACGCAGAGCTTCTTGGAAGTGATGCGCAAACAGATGTGGCAATACTGAAAATTGACGCAACAGGCCTTTCATTTGCAACAATGGCAGATAGCGATGAATTAGTACCCGGTGAGCCTGCAATAGTTATAGGAAATGCGCTTGGATATCTCGGCGGCTCAGTAACATCTGGTGATATTGCCGCAACCGGCAGAACTATTGATGTTGAAGGTCTTGTTATGGATGACCTAATCCAGCTATCAGTTAGTATAAACGGCGGAAACTCGGGCGGCGGCGTATTTAATGAGCATGGTGAGCTTGTCGGTATAGTGGTAGCGAGGAGCGTTGCGGATAATGCCGAGGGTGTTGGTTTTGCTATACCTATAAATGTTGCTTCTTCAGTAGTTGATGATCTGTTGAATCAAGGGTATGTCGGCGGTAGAATAAGAATTGGCATAATGCTAACAGATATTTACGATGTGAACTCTGCAAGAGAGCTTGGCGTTAATGAGTATGGCGTTTATATAACAGAGGTCCAAAACCCGGACAGCGGATTTGAGGCTATGGATATGATAGTTTCGTTCGACGGAGTAGATGTTGAGAACACCGAGCATTTCCTTGAGATGCTACACGAAAAAGAAGTCGGCGATGTTGTAACATTTGAAGTCGTTCGCGATAATAAAATAATATCCTTTGATTTAGCACTACCCGAATTTCAAGGATAATTAAATAAAGAGCTGTGGCCAGATAAAAAATCCCGAAAGGGATTTTTTATTTGGTTTTTTATTTGCTATTTCATTAAGGTTTATAGATAACAGTTTATTTACAGCAAGAATATATCGTTGTTTTCATATATAAGTGCTTTTCAAATAAAGAGGGGTAGCTATATAGCGCCGCAAATCGGGTTGTGGTGTTTTCGTGCTGCGAATTATGATGTAGTTGAGATGCACTACCGCAAATAAGCCTTCGGTAGGTGGGTGCTGCGAATTGGGATACGGATGAGATGGGTAGTTGCAAATAAAGCTGTGGTGTTTTTATTGTGCAAAGCAGGTTGCGTTACCGCACAACGTCCGCCGCCAGCACCACCGCCGCCAGCACCACCGCCGCCCAACGTCCGCCGCCCGCACCACCGCTACGCACCACCACCGCCGCCCGCACCATCCGATTTACAAATCGGATGATAGCCACTATAAGTGGCTATAAACGCATAAAATGCGTTTGGTGCGGGCGGGCGGCGCAAATAAGCCTCATATAGATCAAAACAATAAAAGACAAACAAGACAAAAGCTTGGTTGCACAAAAACTAAACAACTGCTTTTAGTTAAACGATTTACTAAATGATAATAACATAATTTCCATCTTTAACTCACAAAAACAGATATCTAAATATGTTCACTTTCGACAAAATCTTTTCTCTATCCTTTGGCATCTTTTCCAATACTCACACTTTATTTTTTAAAGCAAAACGTGTAGAATAATAACATAGATAAGAGGTATGACCTTATATTTCAAAATAACCGAAATAGTCCGATAGAAATGGAAAATGCTATAATCTTTTAAATCGAATTAAAATCAAGCTTAAATAAACAAAAAATGGAAAAGGTGCAGCTTATGAAAATTTTACTAAAGAACGCATACATTGTCACGATGAACAAGACAAAAGATGTTTATACAAAAGGCGATATCCTAATCGAGGACGATAAGATTGTAGCTATCGGCAGATTTGATATTGAAGGCGAATGTGAGCAAACAGTTGATTGTACTGGTAAAATTGTTATGCCGGGTCTTGTTAATACCCATATCCATACAAGTCAACAGCTCGGTCGCGGACTTGGCGATGATGTTGATATCCTAACATGGCTCCATAAGAGAATTTGGCCTTATGAGAGCAGTTTGAGCGAAAATGATAGCTATCTATGCACCCTTCTATCCTGTGTTGAGCAGATAAAAACAGGAGTTACCTCATTCTGTGAAGCTGGTGGCCAGCATGTTCCCGGAATGGTTCGTGGTGTTACTGAAGCTGGAATTCGCGCAATACTAACAAAATCAGCGATGGATAGCGGCGAGGGACTACCGAAAAATTGGCAAGAAACCACCGATGAGCTACTCGACAGCCAAACAGAGCTACTGCAGAAATATAGAGGCGCGGCTGATGGCAGAATAGATATTGGATATGGTATCAGAACAATATTTAATGCAACCGATGATATGCTTGTTCGAACAAAAGAGCTTGCAGATAAGCATGATGCTATTATCCAGATGCATGTTGCAGAGGCAAGGGAAGAGGTCGAGTATGCAAAGGCTGTTCGTGGTGATACGACAGTTGCCCACCTAAACAAACTCGGCGTCCTTGGTCCGAATTTAATAGCTGTTCATACTGTCTGGATGACCGATGAAGAAGTTTTGATGTTTAGAGATAATGATGTCCGAGTTTCTCATAACCCAGGACCCGCTATGAAAGGTCTTGGATTTGCGAAGGTTCCTATGATGCTTGAAAATGGAATATGCGTAACCCTTGGAACAGATGGCGCTGCATCAAATAACAGAACAGATATGGTTTCTGAGATGTATGTAGCATCTCTCATACATAAAGGAAGGCTTAACAATCCAAGCATAGTACCTGCTCAAAGCGTCCTTTCAATGGTAACGATAGACGGTGCAAAAGCGCTCGGACAGGATAAAAGCTATGGTTCACTTGAGATAGGTAAAAAAGCAGATATGATTATAATTAATCCAAAATCTGCTGGAATGTATCCTCTACACGATCCGATTGCAAACCTTGTTTCTTCGATGCATCAATCAAATATCGAGAGCTCAATCTGCAACGGAAAATGGATTATGAAAGATAGAATTGTCCTCACAATAAATGAAAAAGATATTAAAAAAGCGGCAAAAGAGCGGGCAGATGCCCTTCGAGTTGATGCTGGAATTATTCTACCAGATAGAATGACAGTTGTTTATTAAGAGGAGATAGATAATGAGAATTTTACTAAAAGACGGTTATATCGTCACGATGAACGAAAAACTCGAAGTTTATACAAAAGCAGATATCCTAATAGAGAATGATAAGATTGTAAATATAGGGCAGTTTGATGCAGGGCAGTGCGATGAGATTGTAAACTGCGATGGAAAAATTCTAATGCCAGCACTAATCAATACCCATGTCCATACAAGCCAGCAGCTTGGACGAGGACTTGGTGATGATGTTGGGTTGCTAACATGGCTTCATGAGCGCACCTGGCCATATGAGAGCAATTTAACCGAAGAGGATAGCTATGTTTCAACTCTTTTATGCGGAATAGAGCAGATACGCTCGGGCTGTGTTTCGTTTGCAGAGGCTGGTGGTCAGCATGTTGCGGGAATGGCAAAAGGTATTACCGAGATAGGGATGCGTGCAAAGCTTGCAAAATCAGTTATGGATTGCGGCGAGGGGTTACCTGCAATTTGGAATAAAACAACGCAGGAAGAGCTTGATGTTCAAACTGAGCTACTAAAAAAATACAAAGGTGCAGCAGACGGCAGACTTGACTTTTGGTATGGACTGCGCACAATATTCAATAACTCAGACGAGCTTATCATAAAGACTAAAGAGCTTGCAGATAAATATGATACGAGAATACATATGCATGTTGCGGAAATCGAGGAAGAGGTTTTATTCGCAAAAGAGACAAGAGGCGCTACAACAGTTACCCATCTTGATAACCTCGGTGTTTTAGATGACAAATTCCTTGCAGTTCACACCGTTTATCTAACAGATGATGAAGTTCGTATTTTCAGAGATAGAAAAGTTCCTGTTTCGCATAATCCGGGTGCTGCAATGAGGGTTTTGGGATTTGCAAAAGTTCCGATGATGGTGGACGAGGGTGTTTGTGTTACTATCGGAACCGACGGTGCTCCGTCAAACAACAGGATGGATATGATAAGTGAGATGTATTTAGCATCTGTTATCCATAAAGCAAATACTCTACGCCACGATGTTACAAATGTCAACGATATGCTAAAGATGGCAACTATAAATGGAGCTCGCGCACTTGGCGATGAGAAAATATGCGGCTCACTCGAAATTGGCAAAAAGGCGGATATTATAGTTATTAACCCAGAAGTTTCCGGTATGTACCCACTTCATGACCCGATTGCAAACCTTGTCTATTCAATGCACTCTGAAAATATCGAGAGTACGATGTGCGATGGCAAATGGCTTATGAAAAATGGAATAATTTTAACGGTCAATGAAGAAGAGGTGCTTTGTGAGGCTCAAGCAAGGGCGGATGCTATTCGTACCCGTGCTGGAATAAAGCTTGCCCCCAGAATGAATATTGTTTTTTAATAAAAGCAGAGTGCTTTTGTTGTAATAAAAGGAGGATATATGAAAAAGTTTTTAAGTTTAATGATGGTTCTTGTTTTATCGCTCTCGCTTGCAGCGTGTGGCGGCAGTGGTGATAGCGAAAGCTCATCTTCACCAGCAGGTGATAGCAGCAGTAGCAGTGAGGCGGGCGGCGATAGCGCAGAGCCTTTAAAAGTTGCTCTATGCTTAACAGGAGCAGTCAACGATATGGGTTGGAACCAAGCTGCATATGAAGGCCTTTTGGAGATAGAGGCAACTTATGGTGCAGAAATCGCCTATACCGAAAACTTAGAAGTTGCAGATATGGTAGCGGCATTCACCGATTATGCAGCATCAGGATATGACCTCGTTTTAGGACATAGCTTCCTATTTAGCGATGTTGCTCTTGAAGTAGGCCCCCTATACCCTGATACTAAATTCGTAGCTATCGAGGGTAGTGCAGGTGAGGGTGATAACGTTGCATCTTATGTTATGAAGGTTGAAGAGTCTGCTTATGTGCTTGGAATGCTTGCAGCAAGCATGAGTGAGAGCGGCAAAATTGGAATGATAGGTTCAGTTCAAGGCCCATCAATCGTTAAAATCATAAACGCATTTGAAGATGGCGCGCGTTCAGTAAACCCTGATATCGATTACTCAACAGCATGGACAGAATCATTTGTCGATTCAGCAGTTGGAAAAGAAGCGGCAGTTGCGATGATTGAAAACGGTGTTGACATAGTTGCTCATTGTGCAAACGCTGCTGGTAACGGTGCTATCCTTGCAGCAGAAGAGGCTGGGGTTTATGCAATTGGTTCAAGCTATGACCAGTCATCTATGGCACCTGATACAATAATGGTTTCAGATATTTCATATGTAACTGTTCTAATGACAGCAATAGTTGAAGATATAAACAACGGCGAGTTCACAGGTCAGGTAAAACACCTTGGATTTAAAGAGGGAGTTGTCGATCTTGCTCCATACCACAACTTTGAAGAGATTATCCCTGAAGATGTTAAAGCACTCATACAGGAAACAGTTGATGGCTTTAAAGATGGTAGCTTTGAGATAGTTCGCGACGAAGCTCTAAGATAAATATTAGATTAATCAAAAATAATTCTAAATATAGTAGCTATTTTAAAATATTTATAATAAAGGGGTATTTATGAAAAAACTTTTAAGTTTAATATTAATTCTTGTTATGGCAGTTTCGCTTGTCGCCTGTGGCGGCAGCGGTGATAGCGAAAGCTCATCTGTACCAGCTGATGATAGCAGTAGCAGCAGCGAGTCGGGCGGCGATAGCGCAGAGCCTTTAAGAGTTGCTCTTTGTCTAACAGGTGCTATAAACGATATGGGTTGGAACCAATCAGCCTATGAAGGACTTTTAGAGATAGAAGCAGCATATGGTGCAGAGATAGCTTATACTGAAAACTTAGAAGTTGCAGATATGGTTGCAGCTTTCACCGATTATGCGGCGTCAGGGTATGATCTCGTTATCGGACATAGCTTCCTATTTGGTGATGTGGCGCTTGAAGTTGGACCTCTGTACCCTGAAACAAAGTTCGTAGCTATTGAGGGTGGCGTATCATCTGGAGATAATGTTGCATCTTATGTTATGAAGAGCGAAGAGTCATTTTATATACTTGGCATAATTGCAGCAAGCATGTCGGAGTCTGGGAAAATAGGAATGATAGGCTCGGTTCAAGGACCTTCGATAATAAAGAAGATGAATGCATTTGAAGATGGCGCACGCACTATAAACCCAGATATCGATTTTAGTACAGCTTGGACAGAATCATTTGTCGATACAGCAGTTGCAAAAGAAGCGGCAGTAGCGATGATAGAGAATGGGGTAGACGTTATAGCGCATGCTGCGAACGCATCGGGTAACGGCGCAATCCTTGCAGCGGAAGAAGCTGGAATCTATGCGATGGGTACAAGCTATGACCAGTCATCTATGGCACCTGACACGATAATAATTTCAGATATTACCTATGTAACTGCTCTTATGACAGAGATCATTGAAGATATAAATAACGATGCATTTAAAGCAGAGGTTAATCATTTAGGATTTGCTAAGGGAGTTATCAGTCTTGCTCCATACCATAATTTCGAAGATAAAATACCAGAGGAGATTAAAGCGCTTGTAGAGGAAACTGTTGAAGGTTTTACCGACGGTAGCTTTGAAATCACAAGAGATGAAACACTAAGATAAATTAAGGTCTAATAAAAGGCGGCCATTAAACGGTCGCTTTTTTGGCCAATAAGAATAACGGAGGATTAGCGTGAAAAATCACGCTAACAATTATTTATATGGCGTGCCGTCACAGACGTCACATGCCGATTAATCTCCATTCTGTACGGA
>CAYJGN010000029.1:2501-23618 GCA_964369635.1 uncultured Oscillospiraceae bacterium | reverse complement strand
AATAGCGCGACAATGCGACAAGAGGAGAGCGACAAGAGAGAACGGAGAAGCGCCGTCGCACAGAGCGAAATGAGCGACTGCGAATAGCGCGACAATGCGACAAGAGGAGAGCGACAAGAGAGAACGGAGAAGCGCCGCCGAACAGAGTGGAGCGAAGCGTCGGTAGCCAGTGGCTATCGATACGAGGAAGCGAACCTGTGAGCGACCGGGTAAATAATACATATAAAAAGGAGCAAGCGCCACGACAATTCGGCAAGAGTTCTTGGCTTGCCATGTCCACTAAATTCATGCGAACTTTGCGGTCAAGACAAGTCTTGCCCCTACAATATAACAGGATAAGTTACAGGTAAACTTCGATATAAAAACCCTTATCAGCAAACGGCTCAAAGCTGTTTTTTTGTGAAAGCAGATAAAAAATTATCTTGTTTATTTTAGATGGATAATCAGAGTTTAGCTTACTCTGTCTGCACGATTTAATTTGATATTGCTTTTATGCAGTTTGAATGATAAACTATCATTATTAAGTAGATAAATAAACTAAATATAAAGGAGCAATAACATGTTAAAAGGAATACCAAAATGCATTTCACCTGAGCTACTGAAAGTTTTAGCAGAAATGGGGCATGGAGATACGCTGGTGGTGGCTGATGCATTCTATCCAGCTGCTTCAAATGCAAAAAACTGTAAACTTGTTCGAGCTGATGGTATAAGCTCAACTGAGATGTTAGATGCAATTCTGACACTGTTTCCGTTAGATGCTTTTTCTGAAAAACCCTTTATTATTATGGACATGCCTGAGAAGTACAAAGGCAAAATAGAGACCCCTGTTTGGGATGAGTATATTGCAATAGTTGAAAAACATGATAGTCGTGGTCGTGATGCAGTTGGATTTATAGAAAGATTTTCCTTCTATGAAGAAGCTAAGAAGGCATATGCTATTTTAGCAACAGGTGAAGAGGCTTATTTTGGATGTGTGATTATTAAGAAAGGTACAAAGTAAATCTGTTTTTTCATACCGCAAATTGATATCTACGGAAGATACAATTCAATTTATCATTTCTAAAAATAATACTATTGAAATTTTGTTAGATTCTTATTTATAGCTCTAAATTAGTCTGCTATAAATAAGAAAGTGAAGTTTACAATCATATTAGGGCCATATATTAAATAAAAAAACTCAAACAAAAAATGTTTGAGTTTTATTTTTTATAAATTTTTATTTAAATTTCGGTTATTGGTAAAGGTTTGCTAAATAGATATCCTTGCGAATAGTTGACACCATATAGCTCGAGGATGGTTTGTATATCTTCATTTTCAACAAACTCAGCTATCGTTTGTGCACCGATAAGCTCTGCCATAAAGCAGATAGAGCGAAGGATGATAACATTCTCTCTTGCTGTGGCAACGTCTTTTATAATAGTTCCGTCAATTTTTATAAAAGCAGGGGAGAGGGCTATAACCGCTGTATATGTTGCGTAGCCACTGCCAAAATCATCTGCTGATATTTTGCACCCGCAAGCGCGAACTTCTTTAATGAACTCAAATAGCATACCTTCTTGATAGTTTTCCGTTTCGACAAATTCAATAACAATATTTTTAGAGTTTGGATAGTTTTTTAGTTTTTCCACAAACCACTGGCGAAAAACCTCGCTTGAAATATCAAATGCAGAGATATTCAGAGAAAGATTCTCAGGGCGATTTTCAAACTCAGTCATTGCGCGCTCAAGCATAATTTGACTTAGTCTATTATATATCTTGTATTTTTTTGCAATATCTAAAAAGGTGTTTGGGAAATAGATGTTTCCATCTTTATCAAATATTCGCATAAGTGCTTCGTATTTATCTATTTTAGTTGTTTTGTTGTTTCGTATTCCCTGATAATAAGGAACGACGCGATGATGCTCCATTGCAAAGTTTATAAGATCAAGAACCTTAGCATCTTCATTTACAGTGTTTATGATATCCAAGACATCGGGAGTCAAAATGAAGGTATCTTGCGTATCCTTTGCCATAAGAAGAGAATGAAGGGCACGCTCTATAAGCCTATCCTCCTGCAAAACGACGGCAAACCTCGAAACAGCACTAACATCAACTGCCGAAGATGAGGCTGATTCAAACTGTATGTAAAACTGCTTCATAAGAGCGTGAAAATCTTCTTTGGATATAGAATCATTAGCAGCTAAAACGAAGTTTTTATAATTAAAGGAATAAAGGTAGATAACTTTGTCAAGACCTGCCATAGCAAGTCCATCTTTAACATTTTTCAAAACATCTTTACAACCAGAATAATAAACCTCTTCACCATAAGCAGCTATTGATAAATCTGCATTGAGGATTTCGGTCATACATAGCTTATTAAACCCAAGAGTTATCATATCCTCTTTTAGTTTAATGGAATTATCAACATTAAAATTCACATCTAAGTATATATCATGGTTATAATTCTTTTCTTTTATCACAAATACATTCCCTTCATATTGTTCACTATTATTAATCGTCAGAATTAACATTCTCTAACGAATAAATTTGTTTAGATACAATATAATTCTACATTATCTGTATTAAATATGCAAGACAAAGCAAAATGAGCTATTATATGCAAAAAGCAAAGTTTGCCTATTGAATAGATGTGTTAAAAAAATATCAATACGCTGACATTGGCGTTTTATAGTTAAAAATAGCAATTAAATGCATATTTATGATTTTTTTTGAAAAAAATTGGTAAAAAAATAAAAGTTATGTAAAATATTTTTTACATAACTTTTTAAATATATATTTTTCAAAATTTTAAAATTAGGTATTTTAGCTAAAAAAACATCGCGTTATTGATGATTTTTTGGCGCAAAAAACATTAAAATTCGAGAAATTTTTCGATATATGAGCGGAGGTCTTCGATCCGAACCCTCTCTTGTTCCATTGTGTCGCGGTTTCTTATCGTTACCGAGTTATCTTCTTCGCTATCAAAATCATAAGTTATACAGAATGGAGTACCTATTTCGTCTTGGCGGCGGTATCTCTTACCTATAGAGCCTGCGTCATCAAAGTCTATCATAAAATGCTTTGAAAGCTCTGCGTAAACTTCAGTTGCTGCAGCTGATAGTTTCTTTGAGAGAGGGAGGACTGCTGCTTTGAATGGTGCAAGCGCTGGATGCAGCTTCATAACGACCCTTGTATCCCCTCCATCAAGCTCCTCTTCGTTATAAGCTTCAACGAGGAATGCGAGAGCTACCCTGTCAGCGCCAAGAGATGGCTCTATGACATATGGGAGATATCGCTCGTTATTCTCTTGATCGAAATAGGTTAAGTCTTTGCTTGAATGCTCTTGATGCTGTTTTAAGTCAAAGTCGGTTCTATCAGCTATGCCCCAAAGCTCACCCCAACCAAATGGGAACATAAATTCTATATCGGTTGTTGCATTGCTATAATGGGATAGCTCTTCTTTTTCGTGGTCGCGCATCTTTATGTTTTCTTCTGCGATACCAAGGTTTAGAAGGAAGTTTTTACAAGCGTCTCTCCAGTAGTCGAACCATTCAAGGTCGGTTCCGGGACGGCAGAAAAACTCAAGTTCCATCTGCTCAAACTCACGAGTTCTGAAGATGAAATTTCCAGGTGTTATCTCGTTTCTAAAGCTCTTTCCTATCTGAGCAACGCCAAAAGGTATTTTCTTTCTTGTTGTTCTTGCTATATTCGTAAAGTTTACGAATATACCCTGTGCAGTTTCCGGGCGAAGAAATATTTCGTTTTTTGCATCTTCGGTAACCCCTTGGAATGTTTTAAACATAAGGTTGAATTTTCGAATATCGGTGAAATTGCTCTCGCCGCAATCGGGGCATGGAATTTTATTCTCATCTATATGTGCTTTCATATCAGCGTCGCTCCAGCCGGCTGGATTTACACCTGTATCTTCGATTAGCTTGTCTGCACGATGACGAGTCTTACAACTTTTGCAATCCATCAAAGGATCTGAAAATCCGCCGACATGACCAGATGCCACCCATGCTTTTGGGTTCATTAAAATGGCACTATCAAGTCCTACGTTATATGGGGTCTGTTGAACGAATTTTTTCCACCAAGCTCTTTTAACGTTGTTTTTAAACTCAACTCCGAGCGGGCCGTAATCCCATGTGTTTGAAAGGCCGCCGTAAATCTCACTGCCTGAATAAACAAAACCTCTGCCTTTGCAGAGCGCAACTATCTTCTCCATTGATTTTTCGCTGTTGTTCATATTACCAACTCCTTTATACTACTTATATATTGTAAAGTTTATATCCCTCGAAGTCAATATTTTTCTTTGTTATTGACATCTATTATTTATTAGGTTAAAATACATAAGTAATAGAGATATTTTTTATCTGTTTTACACCAATATTTTTTCAGGGGTGTAAGATACTATGACTAAATATTTAATAAACTTAAAAACAACGGAGTTTTTGCATATCGCAAAGGCTCCGTTGAAGTAATTTTAAGGGGGGAAATATGGGTAGAGATGTTTATAGTTCGCCGCTAAGTGAGCGATATGCTGAAAAGGAGATGAAATATCTTTTTTCACAGGATAAAAAGTTCAAAACATGGAGAGCTCTATGGGTAGCACTTGCGCAGGCAGAGAAAGAGCTCGGACTTCCAATAACCGATGAGCAGATTGATGAGCTTATATCATTCAAAGATAATATAAACTACGAGGTTGCAGAGGAGCGGGAGAGGGTTGTGCGCCATGATGTTATGAGTCATGTTTATGCTTATGGGGTGCAATGTCCGAAGGCGAAAGGTATAATCCATCTCGGGGCAACTTCTTGTTATGTTGGGGATAATACCGATATTATAATTATGCGAGAGGCGCTTGAAATAATAATAAACAAGGTTGTTTTGGTTATAAAAATCCTCTCTGAGTTTGCACTTAAATATAGCGCACTTCCAACCCTTGCATTTACCCATTTTCAGCCAGCTCAGCCGACAACCGTTGGGAAAAGGGCAACTTTATGGATTCAAGAGCTGCAACTTGACCTTGAAGAGCTTATATTTGTTCGTGATAGCTTAAAGCTGCTCGGTAGCAAAGGGACAACAGGGACGGGAGCGAGCTTCCTTGAGCTTTTTGAGGGAGATGCAGAAAAGGTTTATCGTCTTGATGAGATAATTGCTAAAAAGATGGGTTATGAAAGCTGCTACCCTGTTAGTGGGCAGACCTACTCGAGAAAGGTTGATTACAGGGTGCTCTCAGCGCTCTCTTCGGTGGCGCAATCAGCGACTAAATTTTCAAATGATATAAGGCTTCTTGCGAGCAGAAAAGAGATAGAAGAGCCGTTTGCAAAAAAACAGATAGGCTCATCGGCTATGGCGTATAAACGAAATCCTATGCGAAGTGAACGACTTGCATCTTTAGCAAGACATATTATCGTGAATTCACTAAATCCCGCGATAACAGCCTCGGTGCAATGGTTTGAGAGAACGCTTGATGACTCGGCGAACAGAAGGATATCTATCCCAGAGAGCTTTCTTGCGGCAGACGCTGTACTAAACCTATATGCAGATATAGCGGACGGACTTGTTGTCTATGAGAAGATGATAGAGCGGCATTTAAGAGAAGAGCTTCCATTTATGGCGACTGAGAATATATTGATGGACGCTGTTAAAAAAGGCGGAGACAGACAGCTTCTTCATGAGAAAATTCGAGAGCATTCGCAAGAGGCAGGCTATGCAGTTAAGATGGAGGGCAAAGAAAATGACTTGCTCACAAGAATAAGCAACGACCCAGAATTTGATTTTGACTTTGAAGAGCTTAACTCACTGTTAAATCCAGCTGATTACACAGGGATGGCAGATAGTCAGACAAAGAGGTTTATCAAAGAGCAGATAAATCCTGTTTTGGAGAAATTTAAAGATAAGATAGCAGAAAAAGCAGAAATAAGTGTTTAAAGGAGAGAAAAATGGTTAAGGCAATTGTAGGAGCATGTTGGGGCGATGAGGGTAAAGGGAAAATCACCGATGTTTTAGCATCTGAAGCGGATATTGTTGTTCGTTTTCAAGGGGGGAGCAATGCAGGACATACTATAGTTAATGGGTATGGCAAGTTTGCTCTTCATCAGCTTCCATCAGGTGTTTTCCACGGCCATATTACAAGCGTTATCGGAAATGGCGTGGCGCTGAGCGTTGAGAATTTAGTCAAAGAGCTAAAAGAGCTCTCAGATAGAGGTGTTCCAGCACCGAAAATTCTAATATCTGACCGTTGCCAGATTGTTATGCCATATCACAAAGAACTCGATGGACTTGAAGAGGCGAGACTTGCAGATAAATCTTACGGTTCAACAAAATCGGGTATTGCTCCCTTCTATTCAGATAAGTTTGCGAAAATTGGTTTCCAAGCAAACGAGTTATTTGGTGACAAGGAAACAATTTATGAGAGGATTGAAAATGTTCTCTCGATTAAAAATGTATTGTATAAGCATTTATATAATGCGCCACTTCTCGATGCTGATGATATTTATGCAAAACTTATGGAATATAAAGAGGCGATTGCACCATATATCGGCGATAGCTTCACATTTTTGCAAAAAGCAGTTCGCGAAGGGAAAAATATTCTGCTTGAAGGGCAGCTTGGAAGCCTTAAAGATCCGGATTTTGGCATCTACCCAATGGTTACTTCATCATCGACCCTTGCAGGTTACGGCACAGTTGGAGCTGGAATCTCACCATTTGACTATAGCGACATTATAACGGTTGTTAAAGCTTATTCGAGCGCAGTTGGTGCGGGCGAGTTTGTTAGTGAAATTTTTGGTGAAGAGGCAGATGAGCTTCGTCGTCGCGGCGGTGACGGTGGTGAATATGGCGCAACCACAGGTAGACCGCGCAGAATGGGATGGCTTGACCTTGTTGCATCGAGGTATGGCTGCGAAGTTCAGGGGGCTACTAAAGTTGCATTTGCAGTTGTTGACGCGCTTGGCTATCTCGACGAAATACCTGTTTGCGTTGGATATGAGCTCGATGGAAAAGCTATAGATTATTTTCCCTCGACAACAGCGCTTAAGAGATGCAAACCTATTTTGGAAGTTTTACCGGGATGGAAATGCGATATAACAGGGATTACAAACTACGATGAGCTACCAGAAAATACAAAAAAATATATAGAATTTGCAGAGAAACATATTGGAATACCGATAGCATACGTTTCAAACGGTCCGAAAAGAGAAGATATAATCTACAGATAGAATATTAGTTTATAGCAGCAGGAAAGGCGGAAATTTCACCGCCTTTTTCTTTTTTTAATAAAATTGCAGATAATATATTGACAAATGCTCCGATTTGTTATATTATATTATTCGCACGAATTATTCAGTTGAAGTTAATAACGGGATGTGGCTCAGTTTGGTAGAGCGCCTGGTTTGGGACCAGGATGCCGCAGGTTCGAATCCTGTCATCCCGACCAAAATAAGAGGTACCCGAAGGGTATCTCTTATTTTATTGCGGGAGGATTCGAACCGATAGGCATTTTTCGTTTAAAAAAGGCTCCGGTGGAGCGTTTTTAGAAAAATGGGCTGCGAGCTTGCGAGGAGCCGCGAGACTGTCATCCCGACCAAAATAAGAGGTACCCGAAGGGTATCTCTTATTTTATTGCGGGAGGATTCGAATTGTGAGCGACCGAGCGCCGCCGGGGGCGGAAGAAGCGAAGGGAGCGAAGCGCCGCAATACAGAGCAATGCGAAGTGATAGCGAGCGGTGCGACAATATTGCAAGAGTTTAGAGCGCGCAGCGCAGTATGTTTGAAGTGCAAGAAGTATTTTTTAGAAAAATTAATATCGGGATGTGGCTCAGTTTGGTGGAGCGTTTTTAGAAAAATGGGCTGCGAGCTTGCGAGGAGCCGCGAGACTGTCATCCCGACCAAAATAAGAGGTACCCAAAGGGTATCTCTTATTTTATTACAACAGGCATTTTTTGCCGGCTTTTGCAGATAATAAAATAAAAGTTGTAATTTGTATACTAATATAGTATAATAATAAAAGTGAATTTTCAACAGCCTTTTAAAAGGCATTTACAAACGGATTTGAGGTGTAAAAATGAAATATATTACCGATAGCATAGTTAATATCGGAGTGGACGATTTTGAAATAGGCAATTTTGAGGGGCAATACCCTGTGCCGCTCGGTATTTCGTATAATTCGTATCTTGTTTTAGATGAAAAGGTTGCTGTTTTTGATGCAGTTGATGTGAATTTCTGTGATGAGTGGCTTTTAAATCTTGAGAAGTCTTTGGGCGGCAGAGAGGTTGATTATCTAATTATTTTGCATATGGAGCCTGACCATTCTGGGTCGTTAGGCGAATTTATAAAGAAATATCCAAACGCGCTAATTGTTTCAACGGCTAAGAGTTTTGATATGATTAGCAGATTCTTTCCGAATGCTTGCGATCTTCATCGTCTTGATGTGAAAGAAGGGGATACACTATCAACAGGAAAGCATTCCTTTAAATTTTTTATGGCGCCTATGGTTCATTGGCCGGAAGTTATGGTGGCTTATGAAAGCACTGAGAGAGTATTGTTTTCCGCTGATGCTTTTGGAACATTTGGCGTATATAAAGAAGATGATGAGATTTTGCCAAGCGTATGGGCAGATGAAGCTTGTAGGTATTATATTGGAATAGTCGGAAAATATGGGATGCAGGTGCAGGCTCTTTTGAAAAAACTTGGCGGACTTTCCATTGAAATTATCTGCTCGTTGCACGGGCCAGCACTCAAAGGTAATATAGAGGATTATATAAACTACTATGATATTTGGTCTTGCTATAGAGCTGAAAAAGAGGGTGTTTTTATCGGGTACTGCTCGATATACGGCAATACCGAGAAGGCTGTTTTGCATTTTGCGAAAAAGCTTGAGGAGAGCGGGATTTGCGATATCGCTGTTTACAAGATAACACTAGAAAACAAATCTATAGCTATTTCACAAGCTTTCAGATATGGAAAAATTCTGCTTGCTTCTCCGACTTACAATATGAGCATCTTCCCGCATATGCACAGCTTCATACACGGGCTTGTCGAGCGCAATTTCCAAAATAAATTTATAGGGTTTATGGAAAACACTTCATGGGCACCGAATGCTATAAAGACGATGAAAGCGATGGTTGAGGGTTGCAAGAATTTAGAGTTTGCAGAAAATGACGTTACTATTAAAGGAGATGCTGATAGTAATGAAAAAAAGATGATAGAGAAACTTGCAGCAGAGTTTGTAAATAAACTGAGCTAATAGGTGTTTAAATAAAAAAGCGAATGAAGTTTTATAAATTATTTAGCAGACTTGAAATATAGTCTGCTATTATTTTGGTAAAGGAAGTTTGACAAGATTTTATAATAATTTTTCTCCTATTTCGCGAACAAATTGCCAGTTTATCTAAGCTTTGAAGATGTTTCACGGGAGCGAAAAGGCTAATATTAAAAATGTGCTTTTTAGCACATTTGAAAAGTGGTATGTGATATGTTAAAATCAAGATATATAAAAAAACTTATTTAGTCGAATAATTCAAGGTGGTGTATTTATGAAAAAAATTGTTGCATTAATTATTTTATCACTTGCGCTTCTCCTCGCATCCTGTGGTGGTGGAGGGGGAGAAGTGAGTGATAGTGGGCAAGGGGGAAAGAATAGCGCTTCGAGTGAGAGCGGTGGAGAGAATGTTGTAACCGAGCCTAATTACGGTATATATAAATCACTGCTTGAGTCATACAAAACAGCATTTTTGCAGTACCCAAATCCAAATTTGACCCCATACCAAACAAATATCGGTACTGGTGAAAATGGTGACATTTATGCTATCTATAATCTTGCATACGCTGAGCTAATTGATCTAAATGACGATGGAATTTTAGAGCTTTTATTGGTGCGTGTTTATGATAATACCGGATATGAAACCTATGAATTTGATGAAGGTTATGATATTCAGATTTTTTCATTGACCAGTGAAAATGAGCTTTATCATGTTGGAGAGCTGCCGCTTGTGATAGAGGGTGAAGCTGGCGAGAGGGCTGTTTTTGAAAAGACGGTTATCGACGGGGTGACTTATCTGTTGACAAGTGAGTTTACATATTATTTCACACCTGAAACAAGAGACTACTGGACGATGTCAGCGGATAATGATTTAACTACTATGATGGAGTTTGATGCTGAATGGAACGAAGCAACAGAGGTATATGATATGTTCTTTGTTGATGGAATTCACGCTTCATATGATGAATATAGAGAAGAATATGAATATTGGTATAGTGATGTTGAGCGGTATGTTATAGTTGGCGGTACAGAGTGGGATGTTTCTGCTGCAAAGGAAGTGCTTGATGATACATATGAATTTTTAGAGGATTATCAAAGCGTTGAGGGAGATTTTGGAAATAGCGCATTCTTTGAGGGACGATTTGTTATAAATGAATATATCCCACGATATGAAGCGGAAGCGGTGGTAATAGACTACTTTAAATCGCAGATACTAAAGGATGAAGACTGGATACGCGAAGTTACTGAAGAGGGCGATGCACAGCTATTTATCGACAGTATAAACGATAATAGATTTATTCCAGGATATATTATTCATAGTGCGCAGCAGCTTGAAATAAGTGAATATGGAAAAGAAACAGTCTATATGGTTGAGGACTTAGCGGCAGAACTCAACATACCAGACTCGACATTGAACGACCTCATTGATTATGAGATAGTAAGAATTTGGGTTGATGAAGTTCATGACTTTGATGTATCGACTGCGTCACCGCAGATAGCTTTTGGTACATATAGAATGTGGGTTATAGTTGGGCGGACTGTAGATGATCCAACCTATAAAGTTTATGAGATTTTATCTGATAAATTCTACTCATACCTTCCAGAGTATGGAGATGACCCGATTCATGTTTTGCATCTTGGCTCAACGTTTGAGCTTGGAGCTGCGGGAGAAAATCCATTTAGCGATATAGCTACATATACAGGAGCCGACTATTATATTCATCAAGATCAATATGATTATGTTTCCTATCAGAACTTTGGCGGATATGAAAATTATCTCATCACGAGCGGCTGGGGAATTAGCGGTGAGATGGATATCTATAGAAATTCAATAGGGGATAACGGAGAGGATATTAGAGGTGAGCTGCTATATAGCTTAGCTTCTGGCGAGATACTTATGCTTACTTGCAACGAGAGCGATTTGTATTCAGATATTGAGGTGGTTTTCACAAGCTCTTCGACGAACAATGAATATAGCTACTATCCGTTTTTAAGCAAGATGGATGGGTCCCTCACCTACGGCGATTATGCTGATTCGTTCCCTGTTTTGTATGGAACGGGTTTTTAGAAACTTTGATTGCAGGTAAAGTCGAGCGGTTAATTTACAGTGGCTTTGTTAGCATGTGAGAATGAAACTGCAAAATGTTATTATTTAAACATAATTTGTTGACATATCTATAATATCGCTATATAATCAAAATAAATAATATAGAATATAGAGGTGGATTATGGATAGAGATAAGGTTTTAGCTATTGTTGACCATACGTTGCTTTTGCAGGATGCGAGATGGAAAGATATAAAAGAGATATGCGACGATGCGCTTTTCTATAAAGTTGCTTCAGTTTGTATTCCTCAGTGCTATGTTAAGAGGGCAGCGGACTATCTTGATGGCAAACTTCCAGTATGCACCGTTATAGGTTTTCCAAACGGAAATATGACAACAGCTGCAAAGGTTTTTGAAGTGGGTGAAGCTGTTTCAAACGGCGCATGTGAGATAGATATGGTTATAAATATTGGTGAGCTAAAGGCTGAAAATTATAAGTATGTTGAGGATGAAATTCGCGCAGTTAAAAAAGCGGTTGGCGATAAAATTTTAAAGGTTATAATTGAAACTTGCCTTTTAACAGATGATGAAAAGGCGAAAATGTGCGCAGTTGTTTTTGATGCAGGTGCGAATTATATAAAGACATCAACTGGGTTTGCGGCTTCTGGTGCAACATTTGCAGACGCCGAAATTTTTAGTAAAAATAGACCAGAGGGTCTTTTGATAAAGATTGCCGGCGGCATATCCTCATTTGAAGATGCGCAGAAATTTATAGAGCTTGGAGCTAATAGGCTTGGAACAAGCAGGCTTGTGAAAATTGCAAAAGCCATGGACGCTGGAGAAAATTCGAAAAATACGGGCGGATATTAAAATAGGTAACACTTTACCGAGAGATAAAAGGGATTTTGTTTGAGATATAACAAAATCCCTTTTTTGCAATTAGTCGATTATATAAATAGGTATAAGTTGAAAAATATATTTTGTGGTATCTTGGGTGCTTTTAAATTCTTTATAGCATTTGATAATTTAAAAAGCTTATTTTTAACGTAAATATGATGGAAATATGAGCTGAAATTTAGCGATTATGCGAATTATTAAAATTTGATTTTCGTCGATATAAATTATGTATAGCAAAGTTTCTTGGAGGAAAAATTATGAAAATAAATATTGATGTTTATAATTATGCAGAGAAGAATGCACAACTACTTAAAGATATAGCTACTGATAAAGAGACGAGTTTGCCACCTGTTGCAGATAAGAAAACGGATAGCTTTTCAAAAAAACCATATGAGGATTATGATAAGAATGCAATAGAGCTTTTTTTGGAGGAAAAGAGGGCGGCGCTTGAAGTGCTTAGTCAAAAAGAGCAGATGGAGTCTGATTTAGCGGCTTCAAAGTCGCAGATTGAGGGCGCTATGCGGATGATGGATATTCTTATTAAATGCATGAAAATTTCTATGAGGATAATAAACGGCGATAGAGTGCCTGCGCAAGATGAGAAGCTTTTGCTTGAGAATTACCCTGAAATGTATTCCTCGGCAAAGCTCTTAGCAACAAGAAATGAAGACTCAAAAGAGCATGATAGCCTTGCAGATGAGATAGAGGAGGCAGGAGAGCCAGAGGCTCCAACCGACTATTCAGAGCAGAGGAGTGAGATTAACGCAGCAATAGGTGAGCTTGAAGGTGCTCTTGCGGATATTGCAGCGGCTGAGGGAGTTGAGGTTGCTATTTAGCGACTGAGCTTAAAAGAGTATATGAAAATAGGGTTTAGGAGAGGGATATTAAGTCTTTATTTTACAGAGCGAATAGCTTTTAAAGGATAATTTGTGGAAATATGGAAAAACGCCCGCCCGCACAGACGACCTTCGGTCGTCGCCACCGCGCTTTCGCGGTGGAAACGCATTTTATGCGTTTTGTGCGGGCGGGCGTTTCGCGTACGCAGAAAGAGGTAGCGAAATTAACAAAACAGGCAAAAGAGCCTTTAATGGCAGTTTATCTGAGCTCTATAAGCCGAAGAGGCACAAAAAGTTGACAAGTGAGTTAGTTTATGCTAACATTAGTTTGGTAAAACTAACCGCAATGAAACAAAAGGAGAGAATAATGAAAAGAATTTTATCACTAATCATGGCACTAATGCTATCAGTAATCCTTCTTGCAGGTTGCAGTCCTGCGGCAGATGATAGCGACACAGAGGACAGCTCGCAGAGTGGCTCAGAGAGTGAGAGCCAAAGCAGCGAGAGTGAAATGGCACACTATCCGATAACTTTCACAGATCAAGCGGGAAATGAAGTAACTATTGAAGAGGAGCCAACTAAAATAGCAGTTGCGGGTCTTCCTCCTTTCTCATCATTTCTAATTCAGTTCACAGGAACAACCGATAATATCGTTGCAATGCCTGGAAATTCGCTAAACTACCCAATCTGGATAGATAGAGTTTTCCCTGGATTTGCAGATATTCCAACAGTTGGAATGGGTCCAAACTTTGAAGTTGAGGAAATTTTAGCAACAGAGCATGACCTAATTATCGTTTCATCAGGACATGAAGAAAACTACAACATACTTCGTGAATCAGGAATACCAACAGTTGGCCTAACAAGCACAGCAGATGGTACAGATACACTCAAAACAGCAAACAGTTGGTATGAAATTCTCGGAACTATCTTTGATGAAGAAGAAAAAGCTGATGCTCTTATAGAGAATTCAAGCAGAATTCGCGATTTAGTTGAGAGCACAACAGCAACTATTGCTGATGCGGATATGCTATCAGGACTTATGCTTCCAGACTATTCTGAGAATATAATAGAGGTTTCAAATAACGACTACTATGGCGGTTTCTGGCTCGGAACATCAGGTATTTCAAATGTTGCGGTTGATGTTGTAGGTTGGGAGTCAAACATGGAAGAGGTTATCGGATTTGATCCGAATGTTATCTATCTTTCATCTTTCTCGGCATACACACCATCGCAGATGATGAGCGACGGGGCTGTTGCAGGTCATACATGGTCGGTTATAGATGCTGCTGAAAATGATAGAATATTCAAATTCCCAGTAGGACTATTCAACTGGTATGCGCTATCACCAGATGCATCGCTATCACTATTATGGGTTGCAACATCAGCATATCCTGATGCTTATGCTGATGTTGATATATCAGAAGAAGTTAAAACCCACTACTCGCTATTCGGAATAGACCTTACCGATGAAGAAGTAGCTGACCTGCTCGCTCAGGACTAATGCAGATAAGTAGCGAAAAGAAAAAATTCAGACGATTGTTACCTCTTCTTGTGATAATGCCGTTTTTAACGGCTATTATCTGTCTCGGGATTGGTAAATACTATGTTAATCCAACAGACACACTCGCAGCACTCTTGCAATTTTTTGGCGGTGGCGAGGGAGATGTTGACAAAACAGTTTATACAGTAATAATCAATTCAAGGTTGCCTCGAATACTGCTCGCCCTCATGGCAGGAGCGGCATTATCGGCGGCGGGAGTTGCCTTTCAAGCGGTGTTTTCAAATCCGCTTGCAGCGCCTGATACCTTGGGAGTATCTGCAGGTGCCGGTTTCGGCGCCTGCCTTGCTCTGCTATTTGGTCTTTCTTCCATCCTTGTCCAACTATTCGCGTTCACCGGTGGGATTATAGCGGTGGCACTCACCTTTTTAATAAGTAGCGGCAGAAAAGGACGCTCATCGCCCACAACGCTAATACTCAGCGGTATTGCGATAGCGGCGCTATTTCAATCGGGGACGGCAATGACCCAGATGATGGCAGACCCAAATGAAACCCTACCTGAGATAACATATTGGCTTATGGGAAGTCTAAACAGAGCAAATTTAGGCTCACTGATAATAGCCTTTCCGTTTATCTTGATAGCCCTTATTTTATTATTTATCTTTAGATGGCGGTTAAACTCGCTATCTCTCGATGAATACGAAGCAAAAACGCTCGGCGTGCCTGTTCGGGCGCTTCGAACGGTTGTGCTTATTTCGGCAACAGTCTGCACCGCAACATCAATATCGCTCTGTGGAATGGTTGGCTGGCTTGGAATATTAGCACCGCACATCGCAAGAATGGTATTTGGAAGTGACAACAGACATGTGCTACCGGTAGGTATATGCTTTGGAGCAACTGCGCTTGTTATAACCGACACGTTATCGAGAAATCTTGTTGCCGGTGGAATACCGATATCGGTTATCACCGCAATTATCGGAGCTCCGATATTTATAGCACTTGTGCGAAAAACAGGGGGTGCAAGGCTATAATGTTTGAGATAAAAGATCTAAGTTTTAGATATACCCTGGATAAACCGTTGCTCCAAGATATAAGCTTTTCGGTAAAAAGCGGTGAAATTTTAGCGGTACTCGGTCCTAATGGAGCTGGGAAGACAACTCTTCTTAAATGTCTGCTCGGGATAAATAATATCGAGAGCGGGCAGTGCAACCTAAACGGTCGCTCGGTCTATGACTATGGCAGAGCGCTTTATAAAGAGGTTGGGTATGTTCCGCAGGCAAAAAACTATAACACATCTTTTCTTGTTGAAGATATGATTTTGATGGGCAGAAGCATGCATATCGCCCTTGCAAAACAGCCGACAAAAGCCGATTTAGAGGCAGTTTTGGAAATTATGGAATGGCTTGAGATAGAAAATCTTTATGGGAAGAATATCCACAGGATAAGCGGCGGAGAGCTTCAGATGGTGCTTCTTGCGAGGAGTCTTGTTTTGAGTCCGAAGTTTCTAATACTCGATGAGCCTGAGTCGAACCTCGACTATTATAATCAGATAACTGTGCTCGATACTCTGCAACGGCTAAAAGAGCGAGGAATATCCTGTATTTTCAATACCCACTACCCCGAACATGCACTTCGGATTGCCGATAAATCGTTACTTATGAAAAAAGGCAGGGTTGTGAAATTCGGAGATAGTGCGGAGATTGTTAGCAAAGAGAGTATAGCGCAGGTTTATAAGGTGGATACCAGCATAAACAGAATAGAAGAGAGAGATAAAAGCTATGCTTCAATTACCTGTCTTGAAAAGCTTTAAGATATTTACGATAATTGTATGTATAGTTGATAAAATTAAAACTGAGGTGTTAAGAAAACACCTCAGTTTTTTAAGTTTGGTAGCTTTAAATCATATTTGTTTTGTTGCGGTTACCCCAAAAATCGGGGGTTTTGATATGCATATGAGTGCAAAAATCGAAGAGCATTTTTTTGTATATCTGAAGTCCACTGCCATCTAACATCTTCTTTATATAAACCTTTCGCTCGGAGAAGGATAGCCCCGCAATGAAAATTGTTTCTATATAAGCGGGTGATGAATGATAAATATTCTCTCTGAAATAGCGGTGAAAGCGTTCATCGATAGTTTTTGTGGATAGGATAATAGTTTTGCGAGTATTTTTAATCTGCAAGAGTTCACGACAGGAGTTTTCAATATCGCTATAAGTTATATCAAGCTCATTTGAAATTTCCTCATCGACAAGTGGGATATCGCATATCAAAATAATATCTATATACTTATTATCGATATTCTTAAAGTAGTATGTAATATATTCAGAATTTTGAGAGGTGGCATAATGGGAGTTTTGATATCCCTCTGCGCTATAATGGCGATTAAATGCGCTTTTAAGTTCACTCAAATTCGAGTAGGTGAGAATATCGAAATAGACGGTTTGATTTTGCTTGCGTGTATCCCATTTTAGCATAAACCAGATACTGATAAAAGCGAAAATCAATCCTATTGCAAGCGAGTAGTAGCTGTAAGCGATAAGGTGTTGTGAGGGTGATTCGGTAATTGAAATAGCTATCGGAATGGCAATCGAGGCGATGACTGAAATAAGAAAAACTCCCATAAAAATTGCGATGACGATGTTTCTAAACAGTATTTTGCCCTCGTCGTAGATTTGCTTGCGGTAGATAAAGCAAGCCTGTAATATAGAGAAGGCACCTGCGATAAACAAAAGTATCGCCACCCAAATAGCAACGACTATAAGCTCGCCTGTTAAAAAAATGATAGTAACAAAATCAAAGTAGCAGAGTAGAGCGGTAGCAAATATAAACGCTGCTGCAACAAGCAGAGCAGTGCCAAGTTGCCATTTCGCCTTTGGAGATAATTTATTAAACATCTTTATCTTCTCCTCATAAGTTGATTTTTTGAATATTATTTATCGCCTTTATATCTTGAAAGGCTGCTTTATTCTGAGAAATAATCGGTTAGTGGTTTTGCTAAAAGCTCGGGGTCGAAAATTTCCAGTCGGTCGCTTATAATATCAGCGCCCGGCCAGTTAAGGTCGGATGTCCACTCAAAAATCATAGGAAGATAGGGCAATAGCCTTTGGTCGGAGAGGGTGAAAAGCACTCGTGCGCTATCCTCCCAGCCGGCTTTGCCGTTTGGCCCTAAGATAAGAGGAGAGAAGTCGCAGAGATTTTTTGCCTCCTCTATTCCACGTAGGTTTTTGTCATAGTCATTATCGTTTAAAAGGGTGAAAACTTGCGTTATATTTTTTAAATCAAGCGATAAATCATCTTTTTCCTCTTCTATAATTGTTTTGAATTCCTCTCTACAAAATAGGTATCCATCGCTAAAAAAATGCTCAGGATCTCCCATCATGCTATCTATAAGGCGAACCCTTATATCGCTATTTTCACGATTGAGGGTGCTATTATCATACAACTTTAAAAACTTAGCTGTATAGTTATAGTCATAGTGCGAGAGCAGCTCCATTAGGGTGAATTTATCGACTTGCATATCTTTATTTTCAGAGAAAATCAGCTCATTAGTCTTAAAAATTAGCCATTTTCGAAGGGCTATTTCTCTGCTTGCATTTTCTTTTTCGATATAGCTATTAAATAATTCCCCAAATTTATCGCAGTCGTAGCTTTCATCCCCGCAGTAGCAGAGAAGCTCTGAAATTTCATCGAAGTTTTCGGGATTACCATCGAGAATAACACAGAGGTAATCGGAAATATCGGATTTTGTTATCTCGGGTGGCATGTGTGGCGTGCCATAAAGGCCTATCTCTAAAAGCCGCCAGTTAATTTTAAACCCTCGCTGTGAGAGGGTGAAAAGTTTATTCATAAAAGCACCTATTCCCCAGGCCACATTTTAATAACTTGGCAGCTTTTAGCATCAATAGCGATAGTTAATCCACCGCCAATATGATATATAATCTCACCGTCTACCACTTCTGGAGTTATCCAGTAATCAAAATAGTAGATATCATCGTCGGTGTCGTGATAGATGGAGTGTAAAGCGACATCTGTGAAACTGCCGCGGCTTTGCAAATCAAGCAAAATAGCTTCTGCAATGGCTTTTGCCGTTTCGTTTGTCGTTATAATTGGTGTGTCAATTGGAAACTCCACATCGTCAATGTTGTTACCGCCTAAAAAATAATTATCGCCACTTTTAAATTCAACTTCGGTGTATATGCTATCAACTGCACCGCTATCGAGATTCTGTTTAGAGTCTATGGTTGAGTTTTCGTTTTTAGCGCAGGAAACTAAAAAAACAAGACAGACAATTAAAGCAAGTATCTTTTTCATATATCCCTCCTAAATAGCTATGAAATATTATCTATCCAATTAATGATAGAGCAAAAAAATGATTTAGTCAATTAGTAAAATGCATAAAAAAGCGCTAAAAAACAGACGCTCTAAAACGTCTGTTTTCTGCTTTGTGCAGTGCGAAACTGCAAAGACTATTTGTTATTTGGGTGGTTTATAAGTGCGTCGCGAATTCGCTCGACTGCCGCTATGCATTCGTTTCTATCTTGCAGTGCGCCGTAGATTAGTCTGATATGCTGATTGCTTCCAAAGCCTTTGCCGTTGCTAACAAGTACCGAGGCGTTCAGAGCAAGATACTCCACCACCTCTTGGTCGGTGCCGTAGTGGGAGATATCTATCCAGAAGAAGAATGAGCTCTCGGGTTTTGGATAGCTGATATGCGGGATATCCTTTAGGATTTTGTCGAGAATTTCAGCTCTTGCCATATATTCCTGACGGTATTCTTCCATAAAAGCTGTGTCGCGAAGACCGGCGGTTATACCTGCCTGTGCCGCGGTGTTTGCAACGCCGACTGAAGGGACGGTTATCGAGTGGAGCATATCGGTGATATCCTCACTTGCAACAACATAAGCAACCCTGTATCCGCAGAGCGCCATACCTTTTGAGAGCGAGCTTATTATGATAGTTCTCTCAAACATATCTGGGAACTCGGTTATTGTTGTCAGCTCGTGACCGTCAAAGGTGACGTCCTCAAATGCCTGATCAACAATAACCATAAGGTTGTGTTTCTTTGCAAAGTCGGCAAGCTCTTTTAGATTTTCCCTTGTGTAGACAGTGCTTGTTGGGTTGTTTGGGTTTGTGAAGAGGATGATTTTTGTTTTATCTGTAACCCTTTTCTCAAACTCATCTATACGGAGCTTGTAGTTATCTTCTGCATAGGTTGGCACCTCAACGGTAACACCTCCACAGAGTGGACCTGTTGCATAGTTGTTTGCATAAGATGGGGTTGGAATCATAATCTCGTCGCCAGGGCCGATAAATGGTTTTGCGACAAATACAAATGCAATGTCAGAACCCGCAACAACTGTTAAATTCTTCATCGGGTCAACATCGAGTTTATTTATCTTCTTAACCCTCTTTGCAAGCTCGACTAAAAGCTCGGGGTCGCCCATTGGGAATGTATAGTGGGCGCCTGTTGAGTTGATACAGTCAATAGTTGCTTTTTTTATGTGAGCTGGAATTGTATCGTTTGGACGCCAAGGGTCTGCCCAGTTCATCGCTGTTGGTTTGATTTTGAGTTTGCTGTGGAAATCCATCATTCCGCCTTTGCTTGTAAGAGCGGCAAAATATGGGGTCATAAGCTCTCTTGCGTTAAACATATTTTAATTCTCCGTTCTGAAATTTTGTTTATCCACTATATTATATTACATTGCAATTGCTAATGCAAGGTAAGAGAGGGTTAATATAACTGGTTAAAATTCAGATTAGCTACCGGGTTTTTAGAGGGTTATATTATCTGGCTCAATGGGGACCTTTAGCATGCTAAGCACCGCCGCTCTCGTGCATTGAAGATGTCTTTTTGGGTTGTTGCTAATAAAAATTGGTAGTCGCACCATTTTGGTAATAAATGAAATGGCTACCGGAGAATGGAAAGAGTGGATATTATCATAGTGATATGGGTTTTCGTTGTATGTAAATTTGTTTTTGTTTAGATGTTTTTGGTTTTTATGCGGCAGAATTAGCCTTTGTTGCAGGATATGGTTTACAATATCGGTGTTTTCTAAAAAGACTATTATAGGGGTTATGATATGAGGAGCGGTAAGATTAAAACTCGGGTAGTGTTCGGATAGAAGCTGCAAAACCTCTGCGCTGAGGCTTTGGTAGCCTTTTTTGGTAAGTTTTTCGGTTGCTATAAATAAAACAATATCAAGCCGCTCACGGTCTATCGGTTTTATATAAATGGTTAGCTCTGTTTTATCATCGGTTTTAATTTTTGGGCAAGCGGTGAAAGCTTCAGAAGCAAGGGTAGTTTCTATATGGGAAGTAAGTGACTCTATATTATCAAACTTTAATTCATAAGCGGATTCGGTGAAGTTTATGCCGTATTGACAGTTTACAATAGTATTAGATAGATAAATTAAGCAGACAGAGAGGATGACGAAGTTGATTGTAATAACGGTATTATTATAAAAGATTGAATGCGGGAAAAATTCTGATAAGATAGCTAAACCTAATATTCCTAAAAGCATAATGGGTACGGTGATAAAAATTGTTTTTCGCAGTTTTTGCCTGTTGCTCATAATCTGCCTCCTTTTGTTTTATTTTGCT
>CAYJGN010000029.1:0-2491 GCA_964369635.1 uncultured Oscillospiraceae bacterium | reverse complement strand
TTGCTCTTCGTGATAGTTGCCGTTTGCAATTGTATGTCGGTGAATTGAGGTATCTATATTCATAATTTCCAAAAGCTCATCTCGGATAGAGCAGGTTATCTCCTTACCTTTTTTGGTTATCCTATATGGTATGCTCACCTTTTTATCAGTTAGATTTACAACTATCGGCTGAAACGCTTGGTCATTATCTAAACAGCTTTTATCGATAAATTCTTCATCATCTTTTGAGTTTTTAGCTCTAATGCCATAAACGAAAAAATCATCTAATAAAGGTATCGCTTGTTCTCGTTTTAATAGCTTATCAGTTGTTTTGCTCTCATTATCAAGGCATAGTATTAGTGAATATCTGTGCCGGTATTCTGATTTAAAGGAAGCAGTATTAGCTTTTGGCATAGCCATTATAGCATCATAAAGCATTAAGCTGCTTTCAAGGGTTATAGTTTCAGCTTTTATTATGAAAATCAAATCAAATATATGGGTGGACACTGGTTTTGCATACCCTGACAATAAAAGATTATTGAGGAGATAGTAGCTGCTTAGATGAGTGTACCCCTTTTTTTGCAGATTTGTTTTAAAATCTGAAAGTAGGGTATCAAAAGGTTTTATAAAATGAGGAATTTTAATGATTTTGTATTTATTGGGAGCTTCTGCTATAACTTTTAAAACAATTATTGCAATGCAAAAGATACTCATTAATAATATGATAGAAAGACCATATATAAAAAATTTTTCTGGAGCTAAGGATATAATTGCATATGCTAAAATCAAAGGTGGAATAAAAAGTTTAAGCCAATGTTTTACCAACCAGTTTATTAATTTTATGCATTTTCTTTTCATCTATGGTTTCCTCCATACGGCAATTTGCGGGGAATGTTATTTTGCTTTTGTTTCGTCTAAATACTCACCATTTGCTATTGTATGACGGTGGATAGAGATATCTATATTTAAAATTTCTAAAAGATCATCTCGGATAGAGCAGGTTATCTCTTTGCCTTTTTTGGTTATTCTATACGGTATGCTCACCTTTTTGTCAGTTAGATTTACAACTATCGGTTGAAATGACTGGTCGTCAAACAAGCCATAATTATCGGTATATTCTATATCATCGGCGGCATATGGATGATGGATATTATGAGTAAAATAATCATAAGTTGAAGCCACATGAGCCTTTCTGTACAAAAATTCATCACTTAGTTTGCTATCTCTATCAAGGTAGAAAATTGTTGAGTATCTGTGTCGGTATACTTTATCAAAATTACGGATGCTCTCTTTTGAAATTTTTCTTATAGCATTATGAATTACTTTAAAAGACTCCTTGGGAAGACTTTCTGACCGTATAAGAAAAACAAAATCATAAATATGGGTGGTAATTGGTTTTACATAGCCTGTTATTGAAATGCCGTTTGGGAATGTTTGGCTATTATGCATATGGTAATAGCCTTTTTTGAGTATGTTGTTATTTAGCTCTTGGGATAGACTTTCATATGAGGAAAAGGTGAAGGGGTGCTTTATAATTCGGTATTTAAAAGTATTACGAGAAAAGTATACTGTTCCTATAACAATGAAAACTACAATATAGATGGGGAATATTGAGAATACCACAATGGTTAAAATAAATATAGTATTATCGGATACAGGGAAAACATCGATTAAACCTTGAAGAAGTAAAGATGTAAGTAGAGGCGCTAAAATGAAGAGATACCAACGGTTTCCAAGAAACTTCCAAACTTCCGCCAATTTATCCTTCTCCAAAATATCCCCCTCCAATCAAACGTTTAGTATTATTATCTATTTTATCATTTATAGTATGGATATTCAATTAATTTTTAGTTAACAAAAAAAGAGTGCCCACCGAAACTTTCAAGGTTTCAGTGGGCGTTCGGGGATGTGGATTAACTGTATTATAATAGCTCGCTTGCTAATAAGTCAAACATAAGTTATCGACATATTTTCTCTTTTTTCGATTTTTAATTCGGGGATATTTTGAGGGAATTTGTCGAAGTGGGTAAAATCGAATCGCGGTTTTTAAAAGCTAAAATTGAGCTGATTGTTTTTTCTGCTCTGTATTTAACAGCTAAAACCGCTTTTACATATCGCGGCTTACAACCAAGTTGACCCCTGTGTCAAGTAGGTTTTCCAAAACGATATCACCGACGAAAACCGGTGCTTTTAGTTTGATGTTTTTTGCAAGTTTAGCTGCCCCTATAACGAGTTTCTTATCAATTTCCCTGTCGGTCTTGACAGGACAACGCGGAAAAGCTCCACCCTCAATTGCAACGGTGGTTGAGAAACCTCTCTTTGGGGCAGTTCGCTCCGATTTGCCATATTCTATTCCCTTAGGGCATCTGTTTCCTGTAACATTTAAGTCGCTGTCAATATGCAAAACGCACCCTCTTGGACAGAGGATACAGGTAGCTGTGAAATTATCCATATTAATCTCCATTCTGTGCACAGCACAAATAGTTTTGAATAATCTCCGTACAGAATGGAG
>CAYJGN010000028.1:20294-24435 GCA_964369635.1 uncultured Oscillospiraceae bacterium | reverse complement strand
GCTTCACAAAATTTTTACATAAAAAATGGAAGAGAGCCGACAATTGACGAAATTTGTGGTATACTTAATATAGAGCATGATAAGTATAACGAAGTAATGAGTAAATCACCGCTCTTTTCGGTAATATCGCTCGATATGGCGCTTGAAGAAAACGAGGATAAAAAAGCTATCCAGATAGAGAGCCCAGATGAGATGAGTAGGCCAGAGCATAAGCTATTTAAAAAAGAGCAAAAAGAGCTGCTAAAAGAAGCGATTAAATCGCTCGGCGAGAAAGAGCAGCTAATTATCTCTCTTTATTATGTTGAAGAGCTCAATATGAAAGATATCGCAAGAACACTCGGCATTTCAGAACCTCGAGTATCGCAGATTCATTCTGCAGCACTCGGCAAACTTCGAAAATTCATTTCGGATTAACAAGGAGGAAATTATGTTTTGGGGCTATTATAATCTAACATCATCAGCGCTCACCGAGAGAAGAACGCTAAACGTTATAAGCAATAACTTTGCAAACGTTTCAACGCCAGGCTATAAATCAGAGCAGCTTGTTCCAACGACTTTTGAGCAGGTGCTTGCTGTTTCTTCGACCGATAAAATGATGTCTAATAAATTCGATGTAGGGACTATTAATAAGGTGGTTGCGCCTGACCGAAACTATACCGATTTCACCCAGGGCGGTTTTGATATGACCACTTCAAACCTTGATTTCGCTCTAACAGGTCCTGGCTTTTTTGCAATACAAACCGATGAGGGTGTTGTTTACACAAGAAACGGTTCTTTTTCGCTTGATGAGCAGGGGTATCTTGTAAAGCAGGGTGTTGGTAGAGTTTTAGGCGAGGGCGGAGAGATATTTCTTGGTACCGATAGAATTTCTGTTGATGCGAGCGGAAATATAGTAAACGACCTTGTTGGCGCAACAGTCGCCACCCTTCGTATAGATGATTTTGCAGATTACGATGCCGATTTAATTAAAGGCACTGGTGATACATATACAGCGGTAAACGCAGCAATAGCAACTGACACAACTGTTATGCAAAAAACTCTTGAAACTTCAAACGTCGATGTTGTTTCGCAGATGGCAATGATGATGGATTCGCAGAGAAGTTTCCAAGCTTCAGCGCAAATTATGACGATGTATGATAAGCTTATAACTAAAATCGTAACTGAAATAGGTTCATTATAATTAAAACAAGGATAGGGTTTTGAGTTGATTGCTTAAAATTCGATGATTTGACCGCTTGTTTATAGCGGTAGAATGGAGTTTTTATGAACATAGGATTTTATACGGCGGCAAGAGGTGCTCTTGTTCAGCAGGAGAAACTAAATATCGTTGCAAATAATATGGCGAATGTCAATAACAACGGATACAAAGCAAAAACACCTGTATTCCTCGACCTGCTCCATTTTAATATGAGAGCTGCTGAAGGTGAGGAGACAAACCTTAAAGCTGGAACTGGTGCGAAAATCAGCCATACTAATACCGACTTCACAGGTTCAGGTCTTACCCAAACTGCTTCGCTTCTTGATTTTGCGATAACTGGTAATGAGGGATTCTTTATGCTTGAGGACCCAGCTACTGGTGATATCACCTATACAAGAAGCGGAAACTTCTTCCTATCTGACAGGGGGGATGCTTTCTATCTTGCAACAGATGGCGGTAAACTTGTCCTCGATGCGCAAGGAAACAGAATAACAGCAGTGGACGGTGCGATATTAGAGCAACCGGGTGTCTATACCTTTACTTCAACTGATGGATTTTTATCGGTTGGATCAAATGAGTTTTTGCCACAGGATAAAAATGGTGCCCCTATTCTTATGCAGGACGCGCGTGTTGTTACTGGATTTTTAGAGATGAGCAATGTTGATACCGCCCGAGAGATGGTCTATATGATTGAGAGCTCAAGCGCTTATTCGATGGCGCTTAAGATGATGCAGACGGTTGATGAAACCGAGCAGACGGTTAATAATTTAAGATAAGTATAGTTTTATAAGGAAAATTTAGACAGTAAAATATTTTTTGGATAGTTTCCTTATCGTTAGTTGGTTTAAAGTTTAATAATAAAAAGCATATACTGGCAAAATAAAAATCCTTTTTCAAATAAAAGATCTAACATACGAGAGAGGTTGCGGGTATTGAGAGAGTGCTAATCATTTTATCTGCTCGTATAATAGAAAGGAATGACCATATAAATGAGTGTTAATTTTAGCAACTTAAGCGAGATGAGCAAATCGGCGCTGCGTGAAATTACAAATATAGGAATGGGAAATGCGGCAACTTCGATGACGAATTTGCTCGGCAAATCTGTCGATATATCCATTCCAAAGGTCAGCGCAAAGTCATTTAGCGAGGCGCAATATACTCTTGGTGAACCTGAAGAAGAAGTTATAGCTGTTATGGCGAGAATTTCAAACGACATCGAGGGAGTTATCCTTTTTATCCTAAAGATTGATTTTGCTTCAGATATGACTGAGTCTATGATGGGATTAAAACTCAGCAGCTATGCAGAGATAGACGAGATGAGCTTTTCTGCCATTATAGAGTGCGGCAACATAGTTATATCGTCCTATCTAAAGGCGCTTGGTGAGATGACGGGATTTGATATAAAGCTCTCGGTGCCGGATGGTACTATAAATATGCTCGGCGGAGTTATGAACGTGCCGATGGTAGAGGTCGGCTACGAAACCGATAAACTCCTCATGGTGACAGGTGAGTTCATCGTTGGTGATACTCATCACGAAGGTTGTTTGTTAATGGTGCCGACAGTTGAGTCATTAAACAAACTACTTAGGAAATTAGGTATAGATAGTGAGTAATACAGTAGTTCATATTGCCGATTTGAAATTAGTGCGAGGTAGCGGCGGACTTATAACATATGCGCTCGGTTCATGCATAGGCATAACTCTTTATGACCCACAGATAAAACTTGCATCTCTTCTTCATATAATGCTACCCCGTGCAACATCAGTTGAAGATGCTCAGAGTTTGAAGTTTGCAGATACTGGGATACGTGTTATGCTTAAAAAAATGCAACTCCTCGGCGGAAACAAAGCGAGATATATCTGCAAAATTGCAGGTGGAGCTAAGATGTTTGCGGGGTTTGGTGCAGGTGACATGGCGAACATTGGAGCTCGAAATATCGAAACGGTTAAAGCGCTTCTTGCACGAGAAAATATTAGAATAAGTGGTACGGCAGTTGGTGAAAACTTTGCGCGTACAATGATTATAGATGCAGAGACCGGAGTTGTAACGATAAAAACTATAGGTAAACCGGAAGTTAATATATAATAAAAAAAGGGGTTTGTTATGGATAGACAGGGTATTTTGCTCGAGAGTGGCACAAATGAAATGGAAATCATGAAGTTTACCATAGGCGATCAGCTTTATGGTATAAACGTGGCGAAGGTGCGCGAAATTCTAATGGCGGAACCTTCAACTCCAGTTCCTCATGCGCATCCGGCGATAGAGGGTATATTTAAGCCGCGCGATGAGATTTTAACGATAGTTGACCTCCCCTACTACCTGACAGGAAAAGAAACTGAGTTTTTGGAGAAAGATTTGTTTATGATAACAAACTTCAACCAAACATTTATAGCCTTTCGCGTAAATACAGTTGTTGGAATTCAGCGACTATCTTGGGGTGATATAAAGCAACCGGATAAAACAACTGTTGGCGGTGCTGAAGATGGCATAACAACAGGTGTTGCCGAGAGCGATGGCAGGCTTCTTATGATTCTCGATTTTGAGAAGATAGTTGCCGATATAGCTCCTGAAACCTCATTCTCGATGGATGATATAAAAGGTCTTCCAAAGAAAGATCGTAAAAACCATACGATTATGATAGCTGAAGATTCATCGCTAATAACAAAGCTTTTGCTCGATTCACTTGGTCGTGCAGGATATGTTGATGTTTTGCATTATAATAACGGCGCAGAGCTATGGGAAGCTATAAACGGACTTGATAAAGAAAATATAAAAGACCACGTTTCACTCATCATAACCGATATTGAGATGCCGCAGATGGATGGTCACAGGCTTGTCAAGCTAATTAAAGATGATAAGCAGCTTCGTGTTCTGCCGATAATCATCTTCTCATCGCTAATTAATCGCGAGATGATGTTAAAAGGCGAGGAGCTCGGTGCAAAT
>CAYJGN010000028.1:8742-20284 GCA_964369635.1 uncultured Oscillospiraceae bacterium | reverse complement strand
GATAATAATATGGGAAGTTCGGAGGAATAATAGGTGGCAACTACTATTGTTTTAACAAATCAAAAGGGTGGCGTCGGCAAAACAACAACGTCGGCGGCGCTTGCAGCGGGACTCTCGAAACTTGGAAAGAGGGTTCTATCAATAGACCTTGACCCACAGGGGAATTTAGGGTTTAGTCTTGGAATAGATATAGAAAATGGGCCGACGGTGCATGAAGTTTTAAAGGGAGAGCTCTCGATAGGCGAGGCTATTCAATCGACCGAAGATTATGGCGATGTTTTAACATCGAATATCCTCCTCTCCGACTCAGAAATTCTCTTTAAAGGAGAAGACCGCCGAGTTATTCTTAAAAATGCCCTTAAAACAGTTGATAAATTTTATGATTTTATAGTTATAGATACCCCGCCAGCACTGAATATTCTAACGATAAACGGATATGCGGCGGCAGATCATCTGATAATACCGATGGCTTCGGAAATTCTCTCACTTGTAGGGCTTATCCAGCTTAAGGAAACGGTTGAGGAGATAAGAGAGTCGGTTAATGTTAGTCTCGATGTTATGGGGATATTGCTAACTCGATATAACAAAAGAACTAATCTATCACGAGATGTTGAGGAGATGGCAAATACCGTTGCGGGACAGATAGGAACAAAGCTTTTTGATGCGAAGATTCGCACAGGGGTTAAGGTGGCGGAAGCTCCGGCGCACGGGATGACTGCGCTCGACTATGCAGGTAACTCAAACTCGGCACGGGACTATAAAGAGTTTGTGGCAGAAGTAGCAGAAAAACTCGGTATAAATTAGAGCAATATTTTTGAAAGTAGGGAGATTATGGCAAAGAAAACGAATAAAACAAGCCATGTGCTAAATCTTTTATCGGGAAGTGGCGATGCACCTGAGCGAAAAGCTACAAATAATAACGTCACGATAGATGACCATGCAAAAGATGATCCTTTGGCTGAGAATATTAAAAACTCCCTTTTAGAAGATATGGGTGAAGGTGAAGCAGACGGAGATTTAAGTGGTGATATAGAGGTGAAACCGACGGAGATATCTTCTGATAGTGCGAATTTAGCCGATGAGAAAGTAGAGAGCGACGATGACTTAGATGATATTTTAGCAAAGTCGTTATCCGAAATAGCAGAGCTTGATGATGAGGCTGATAAAGAGAAGGCAGAAACAGCGGTAGAAAAAGAAGTTAAAGAAGCGGTATTGCCAAGTTTTGGACCCGAAAAAACCGAAGAAGCAGAAGTTTTAATTGAAGATGCGTTTGAAGCGTCTATAATCTCTGAGCCGGCTGAAGTTACAAATATTTCAACCGATGATCAGAGAGGATATGAGAATGGAGATAAAGCAGTGAAGAGACTTAGCGATAGTCTTGGGAAAGACGATTTTGAATTCTTGAGCGTTATGGAATATATAATTGAGCAAGAGATTCATGAGTATATGATAAACTTTAGTGTTTGCGGATGCTCCCGGTGTACAGCTGATGTTATGGCGCTCGCGCTAACTAATCTGCCTGCAAAGTTCGTTGTTGCGGGGAAAGATAGTGTTTCGCCAATACTAAACTTTTATTCAAAGAAGTATGCAACAGAGGTAACAGTTGCGTTGACGAACGCCTGCGTTCAGGTTGCGGATCATCCGCACCACGTTCGTCCGAGGTAAAAAAATTGTGATGATCATTTGATATTTTAAAGGAATTTGGCCGTTTAAAATATCAGATGATTTTTTTATAAAAATTTTTATTTTTTTACTTAAGTTATTAAAATTACGGTCGATATAATATATGTTAGAAGTATAATCACTTGGAGTTAAGGAGTTTTTAATATGTCATCAATATACGGAGTAACAAGTAGCAGTTCTTCATCAATACAGGGATACGGCGGTCTTGCAAGTGGTCTTGATAGAGATTCTCTAATAGAGGATATGCTATATGGAACGCAAAGCAAGATAAACGCTCAAGAGCAGAAAAAGCAGCTTGTTGAGTGGGAGATGGAGAGTATCTGGGCGATAACCGACCCGATGTATGAATTTACCCAGAAATATACTTCATTCACCTCATCGGACAATCTTTTGTCGAGCTCTATTTATCAAGCAAATAACATAACATCAATTGGAGACGATCATAAAGATCTTGTTTCGGTTTCCGGAAACGGCGATATCGCAAACGATATTAAAGTTTTGGGTGTGCAGAGCCTTGCTCAAAATGCTCAGCTAACAACGAGTGGAACTTCGTCATCACAAACGCTATCTACCTCAATTATAAATGAGAGTTTGAGCGATAGCTTCAATAAAAATATGGTAGAGGGCGGATACTTAACATTTAAGTACGGCAGTGGTTCGCATACTATCTACCTATCGCAAAATGATGAAAATAATTATGATTATACAACAGCAGAAGGCATTGCTAATGCAATAAATACAGAGCTCTCTGAGCTAACAACATCGCTTGGAAACCCTCTATCTGATTCTATTAAAGCAACTGCATCTGCAGATGGAACAATATCATTTTCAAATACCGAGAGCGCAGGTAATGCTATATCTATTTCTGGCGGTAGCGATGAGTTGCTAACAGCACTTGGTCTTAAGAGCGAGAGCGAGATGTGGCTTCTTGTGAGCGATAGCAGAAAAGCTATTGATGCAGATGGTCTATCGGGTAGCGGCCCCGCGCAGATAACAAAAGAAATGACGTTTGCAGAGGCTTTAAGTGGCGAGAAGATGTCGTTTGAGTATAATGGCGAGAAGATAGAAATTGAGCTTTCGGAATATAACGATTCAAGCACAATAGATGATTTAATAGATGATATTCAAAGCCAGTTTGATAAAGAGATAGGTAAAGGCAGGGTTTTAGTTGAAAGAGATAGCCTAACTGGGGACTCTGCAATAAACATAACAACAACTAAGCCTGACGGTACAGTCGATGGAACTTCAACTCTAACTGTTGCTGATAGCGTTAATGGGCTAACTGGTGAAAACGGCGTATTCGGGTTTGATGAAGGTGATTCAAATAGGGTTAATCTCGAAAGTAGCTTTGCAAACTCAGGACTTCGCAATGCAGCGGATACCACAGCAGCGCTCAGCATAACAAACGACGGCGAAACGCTCGACCTTGAAGCTTTAGGACTTACTTGGGAGAGCAGCGTTGAAGATATAATAGAGGCTATTAATGCCGATGATAAGCTTGGAATAACTGTTACCTATCAAGAGATGACCGATAAATTTATCGTGACTTCAAAAGAAGAGGGTGCTGGTGGTAATATCGAGCTTTCAGGAGCTGTTGCAGATGCGCTCTTTGGAACAACCGAAGGTGTTGACTATACTAAAAAAGAGGGTAAAGACTCTGTTGTGCTTGTTGAATTCCAATCAACAGGTGAGAGGGTTGAAATTAGCCGTGGAACTAATGATATTAATATCGAGGGGCTAACTATAAATGTTTCTGGAACATTTGGCTACGATGAAACAGGATATATCGAGGGAACAGAGGCTGTTAAATTTAGTGCAACTATAGACTCTGAGGATATGACCGAGCGGGTTAAAACGATGATTGAAGAGTATAATACCTTGCTTGCATCAATCAACGAGGCTGTTTATGAAAAGCCAAACAATGACTATGCTCCACTTACAGATGAAGAGCGCGCACAGCTTTCTGAAGGCCAGATTGAGAGCTGGGAAGAGGAGGCTATGAAAGGTCTTCTATTTGGTGATACCGATATGAGAGCGCTTGCTGATGATTTGCGCTTTATAATTCCGCCATCACTCAGAGAGGATTTTGAAGAGATAGGAATAACCGTTTCAACCTCTTATTCTGATAACGGCAAACTCGTCTTTGATGAGATGAAATTTGCAGCAGCTTTTGAAGCAGACCCTTCAAAAGTTCAAGATCTTTTAGCAACTCCTGATACGAACAACGAAGATGCACCAGCAGGGCTTGTTGTTGGAATTAAAGAAGTTATGGATAAGTATGCGGGTATGACTGGTTCAACAAAGGGAATACTTGTTGAGAGAGCTGGAAGCAAATACTCACCAGTAGCGGCACTTCAGAATTCGCTTCTTGATGAAATTGAAATAATAGATGGAACGATAGAGAATTTGTTGCGACAGATAGAGATGGAAGAGGATAGATATATCAGTGAATTCACAGCCCTTGAAATGCTGATTTCAGAGATGAATTCACAGAGCTCATACCTCTCGTCGATGTTCACAACAGCGTAAAGGATAGGTGACGGCTTTGAACGGATACCAGCAGTATAAAGAGAATTCTATTCTCACGATGACCTCAGAAGAGCTTGTTGTAGTATTATATGATGAGCTCGTAAAGAGACTGAAAAAAGCGAGTATAGCACTTGAAATAGAGAAATTTGACCTCTTTGATGAGAGCATAACTCGTTGTAGCGATATTGTTTTGTATTTTAAAGAATCGCTAAACTTCGAGTACCAGATAAGCCACGAACTCGTTAATTTCTATAACTTCTTCCTATATGAGCTAACTCGGGCAAAGTCGAGTAGAAATCCGGAGATAATAGCAGGGATTGATCCGCTTATAAAGGATTTGCGAGATGCATTTGGTGAGGTGGCGAAGACGCTATGAGTGAGACACGTCTAAGACTTATAGAAGATATTATGCCGCAGATTGAAGCGAAACGCAGAGCGATGCTCGATGTTTTTTCTGCAACTAAAGATCTTCAAGAGGCGCTTGCCTCTGATAATCGCATGGTTATAAAAGAAACTCTTAGAACACGGGGATTAGCCCTTGAAAGAGCGGTTATGTGTGACCAGATGATTGAGCAGATTGTAGCGAATAGCGATGAGAGCGCGAAGTACAGTTTTATGCTTCTATTGAAAGGTGATTTCAATGGTTGCGGGCTTATTGATGAATCGGTAGAGCCGCTAAAAGAGCAGATTTCGGGGCTTATTATGATATGGAATAAAATTATAGAGCTCGATAAAGAGATGAGCACGAAGATAGCCGGCAAAACCTCGTTTTACGGCTAATGGCAATAGGCGAGGCTTTCAAATAGCTTCGTTTTTAGCCATTTCAAAGGTAGCGATAGGTTGTTTCGTTGTCGATGAAAAATTGCAGCAATTTTAGATAAAAAGCTTTATAGACTTAATTTTTATTTAAAATTGTCGATATAATTATTATAGGAATACCCAAAGGAGGACTTACTATGGAAATAAAAGTTAATAATTTGTCAGGGAGGTATATCCCAACGTCCCCCGATAAAAAGAGCGAGTCAAAGACAGACGCGCTAAAAAACCCAAGAAACTACGATGCTATCATCATCAGCGAGAGCAAGGGCGATGAGTCGCTTAAGTTGCAAAGCGATCTTGCGAATAAAGTTCGCGAGGATATAAGCGCTGATAACGACGGTAAAGTCGAGAGCTTGATGCGCCGTATTGAAGAGGGTAGTTATAGAATAGATATTGATAAAATAGCCGCCAAACTTATGTTTGAATAGGTGAGCTATGGAGAAATTTAAGAAGGTTTTAGAGGAGCTTACAGCGGTTTTTGTCGAACTTGCATCGATAGCTCAGGTGAAGCTTGAATCAGTAACTAGTGGTAGAGTTGCAACCCTTGAAGAATGTATGTCTAAAGAACAAGCGATATCTATGAAACTCCGAGGTCTTGATTTGCGCAGAGAAGCAACACAGCAAGAACTTTCTTTTGATAACTTAAGTTTTTCTAAAATACTCGAGAGGCTCAGCGAAGAAGAGCGGATGGAGATTGTGCCTATATTTGATGGACTTAGCAGAAGTATTCAGCTTTATAGGGAGATAAATGAAGATGTTACCGAGCTTATAAAGCTAAAGAGGCGGATGATTGATAAGAGCCTTAATAAACAAGGATTTATCTATGAAAGTGATGGAGAAAACTCGAATTTGGACGGACAGTTGACTGATACAACTGTTTAATGGGAGGACAAGGAATTGGTTAGATCGACTTTTGCAGGATTTACAACTGTAACGCATGCGCTCTCTGCAAGCCAGAGGGCTATTGATGTTGCGGGTCAAAATATATCTAATATGAATACCATAGGGTATACAAGACAGCGTCTTGACCTTGTGAGCATTCAGCCTCCAGGACCTGGTGGCGGTTTTTCAAGCCATAATGAAAATAGAGTCGGTCAGGGCGTTATGATAAACGGAATAGTCCAGATAAGAGATCCGTTCCTCGATATGCAGTACCGCACTCAGTCGGCTAAAGTTGGAACAGCTTCGGCAACAGATGAAATTTTAGCAAGAATAGGTCAGATATTTGACGAAACAGATAGCACCGCTATAAGGGCTGCTATGAATGATGTTATATCACAGCTCAAGTCATTAGCTGAAACTCCAAATGCATCGGAAGATGAATATGATACGATAGTTCGAAGCTCATTTGAGGTTCTTTTGAATATCGTTCATGAGAATGCGACCCGTGTTGATGAGCTTGCGGCAGAATACCACGATGTTTTAAACGACGATATGATTCCCGAGATAAACGGGCTTTTAACAGATTTAACAGAGATAAACAAAGCGATTAAGGCAAGTGAGGTACTTTCAAATCAAGCGCACGAGCTAAATGATCAGAGAAACCTAATGCTTGACCAACTATCGCAGTATCTGCCAATAAATGTTGAGTATGTTGAGAGCACCGACCCCGGTGTTACTATTGAACTACTTAAAGTAACCTTTAAGGATACAGCAGGCAACGTTCACACACTAATTGACGATGATGCGGCGGCGGAGTTTACCTTCGGTACAGCAGCAGATGAAAAGCCACCGTTCACACTAACGATAACAGACGCTGTAAACCCAACAGGAGCTACAAGCTCGCTTGATGTTGCTGATATGCTCGGAAACGGAGTTCTAAAGGGCATACTTGATATGTCAAACAAGAGTGAAGTTTTTGATGGTACCGATACTCGCGGTATTGGATACTACGATAAAATGTTCGATACATTTATAAACACGATGGCACAAGAGCTCAACTACCTAAACTCGGAAAAAGATGCCGCTGGCAACGTTACAACAGCTATAAACCTTTTTGAAACAACAGACGGCAGCACAATTTTCACAGCAAACAACATCAAAGTTTCGGATGATTGGGTAAGCGGCGCTATTGGAATTTCAAGGACATTTGAAACAGCGGGTGATGGCAGTGACCTTTCAACTGCATACGATAATGTTCTTCGGATGATAAATTTGCTCTCAGTTGATGAGCTAACATTCAGATACCCAGACCATGAAACTGGCACTGCAGTATATACAGGGACAGTTCAAGGGATATATGATAGTCTGCAGTCGGTACAGTCGATAGATAGAAAGAGCTCATCTTCAATTTTATCGAACCACTTAGCAGTACTCGAGCAGATTGATATGTCGATAGAGAGCGTTTCGGGAGTAAACCAAGACGAAGAGACGATGGACCTTATGAGATACCAATCGTCATACAATGCAGCGGCGAGAGTTATGACAACGCTCGATGAGATGCTCGATAAACTTATAAATAACACTGGCGTAGTAGGTAGATAAGGGGGCAATTTATGCGTATTACAACTAATATGATGAGACAAACCTATCAGACAAGTCTTAACAACACTATGAATAGCCTCGACCTCGCAAGGCGTCAGGCGGAAACCGGGCGCGCATTCTCGCAGTCTTATATGGACCCATCTGCGGCGGCAAAAGCGGTGACGCTTGAGAATAGATATGCCCGCAATAACGACTATATCGAGGCAGTTGAAGATACGATGCAATGGCAGAATGTTCAGGAGAATGTTCTAATGCAGATAAGCGATATTGCAAAAGAAGTTGATAAAAACTATTCGATGGAAGCGCTTAATGATACAAACGGCGAAGGTAGAACAACCTATGCAAATATCTTCAGACAGCTTCAACAATCGATGGTGCAAACGCTCAATACTAAATACGGAAACGCCTATGTAATGGCGGGCTCTGATGCAAACGAGGCGCCTTTTGAGCTACTCGATGACGGAACCGTTACATATAGGGGTGTTGATGTCAGCAGTACAGCAGCGGCAGACCAAGCAACACTTGCTGGAATGGAAGTGGAAACCGCCTATGTTGATTTCGGCTTCGGACTTGAGTTTGATGCAACAGGGCAGATAGTGCCTTCAAGTGCATTTGATTCAGCACTTCCGGGTATTTCGATAGTCGGCTATGGTGTGGATGCAGAGGGCGACCCGCAAAATATGATTGCAATGCTCGGTGAGATGGCAGATGTCTTAACTGCAGAGCCGTTTGATTCAGAAGGGTACGAACGGCTATGGACGAAGTTTGGTGATGCTTCTGACACAGTGGTTACAGAGCTTGCTAAAATCGGAACAAAAAGCACCCTAATGGATTCAACCCTTGCAAGGCTTGAAACCGAAAATGACAATATAATTGAACAGTTCGACAGCGCTGTTAATATCGAACAATCAGAAGCGATACTAAACTTTACCTATCAAAACTATGTATACAATATGTCGCTAAGGGTTGGCACACAAATTCTAACGCCTTCTCTTCTCGACTTTTTGCAATAGTAAATTTAATTAAAACAGTGTGGGGTATTTATGGAACAGTTAATTAAAATTACAACAGTACCAATAGAATATGAGCTTAAAATCAATAACGCGAAGGTGCAGAGAAGAAACGGCTCAGCTGAGCTTGAAATCTCAAAGACAAAAGGCGGAATGACGATTAAAAGCCGTCCGCTAAAGCTATCAATTGATACCTTTGAGATGAGAAACTCTATCTCACCGTCTCCTGCAAGAAGCGTTGCACAACTGCCTTCAAAGGGAACTATGGCATCCTACGAAGCTACTGCGCAATTTGCAAACGAGGGAAAAATTCTGCTCAATGCAAAGCTCGATGAGAAGATTGAGGCTTTTAGAACTATCTCTCAGCAGCATACTCAAAACCCGAGTGGGATGGGAAATGTTGATTTCATACCGAAAGGAAACGTTGAGTTTGAAACGACGAAACCCGAAGTTGAAATAGAATATGTTATGGATAAGCTGAATTTTGATGCAAAGATTGATAATGGAAATATCGAGTTTATCCCGGGTTCTATTGAGCTTAACATTATCCAGCAGGGCGATATTATTATCGAGTATGTTGGGGAGCCTATCTATGTTCCGCCGAGTGCAGCTGAATTTTTTGGCGGCGAAGTTATTGATATAGAGGTATAAATTTAAATTAAGGGGACGTTATGAGCAACAGACTTGATGAAAATAGCTATGATAAGCAGGATCTTATAACCTTTGATGAGGGTATTTTTGGGTTTGAGGAGAATAAAGAATATCTACCTTTGCAAATTGATGAGACTGATCCGAACTTTATCTATCTGCTATCAGTTGATGATGAGAATATCTCGTTTGTGCTGGTAAATCCATTTTCTGTTATTTCGCAGTATAATCCAATACTTGCAAAGACAGATTATAAAAATCTCGAAACAGAGAACGATGACGACCTTTCTTTTTACTGTATCTGCGTCATGAGCGAAGATTTAGGGAGCAGTACGGTTAATTTGAAGTGTCCTATTGTTGTCAATGTTAAAACGAGAAAAGCAGTGCAGGTTATCTTGCAATCAGATAGCTATAAATTCAAGCATCTGCTAAAAGACCTCGCGGGAGGTATGTAGTATGCTTGTGTTACATCGAAAAAAAGGTGAGTCGCTAAAAGTTGGCGATAACATCGAGATAACCGTTACCGAGATAACTTCAGATGGAGTGAAGCTCGCTATTGAAGCTCCAAGAGATATAAAAATCTGGCGAAATGAGCTATATGAAGCATCAAAGGCAAACTTCCAGTCGGTCGCTGGTAGGGTTGATATCGCGAAGATGAGAAGCCTGATTAAAGGAAATATAAAAGATAGCGAATAGAATAAAATAGAATAAATTAGTAAAACCGATGTGAAACTCACATCGGTTTTTAGTTTATAGTATAATAATAGCTGATTTTAGCTAATAACAAGCGGCGACTAAATATCTATTAAAAACATCGCGAACGGTTGAGGAAGTTAGAGTGCCTGTGAAAACCGATACGAGTGAAAGCTTTGGAATAACAATTATATGTTTTCCGGCATAACCCATAGCGAAGTAGCCGGGATATTCGCTGCTCGCGCCAAAATCGCGTATCCACCAGCCATAGCCATAGCTGCCAACGCCATATGTACCGGAGGTAAACGGGGTGGTTGAGGATAAAATCCACTGCGGTGAGACTATCTGCTCATTTTTATAAACACCGCCATCGAGAAATAGCTGTCCGATTTTGAGGGCATCTTTTGAACGAAGGGCAAGCCCTGTTCCACCATCTTGGACACCCTCAGGACCTGCGCCCCAAGCATAGGTTTGGATACCGAGTGGGATAAAAAGGTGCTCTTCTGCATACTTTGCGGCACTCATCCCGCTCGCCTCTTCAATTATCCCCGCAACAAGATGAAAGTCACCAGTGCTATAGCTAAAAGTGCTGCCTGGTTGCCAAGCCATCGGAAGATTTAGCATATGCGCTATCCAATCATCAGAGCGGCGAAGGTCTGAGAATGCAGTGCCATCGAAAAGTTCATCAAAATAAGCAAAGCCAGAGGTGCCGGTCAAAATATTTTCAAGGGTTATCTGCTCTTTTTGTGGGTCATTTTGCAGTGAAATTTCAGGGTAATAGTTCGAAATAGGAACATCTACCGATTCAATAAGCCCCTCTTCAATAGCAATACCGACCAAAATGGAACTGACTGATTTTGTGCAGGAAGCAACTTTAAACAAGGTATCTTCATTATATTCTTCGCTCTTATAATATTCATCAACTATAACCCCATTTCGGGCAGTTACCGCTGAAAAAATATCAAGTTCCTCGATTGCGAGATGAAATTGCGCAAGTAGTTCGGTATCTATATTTTGGCTCTCAGGGGTTGCGTACTGCCAGCTGTGGTATAGTTTATATGCGGAAAATGCGGGTGCATACAGCTCGGACTTTTGAGAGTTGGTAGCAGTTTTAGCTAAAAAATTGAAGTTTGCAGAGCCGCTACAACCGACAGAAAACAATAAAATAATAAATGCGAGAAAAGATAATAAAACTCGTTTCATAATGCACCTCCAATAATTTGATTTTAACACAAATAGAGAAGTTGCACAATAAATCCGAATGAAATTAATTTTTCTAGCAAAAGAAAAGATTTTACAAGCGATAAAACCGACTGAGATTAATTTGAAAACTCTTTTGATGAAGATATAGGATTTAGAGATAAAAATTGATATATGGTCGGAATTTAAATAGGTGGAAGTTCAGTTAAGCGCTCGGCGGCTAAAAAAAGCATTCTTGAAACGCTTTGATAGATAGAAGGGAAATCAGAGAGCGGCAGAGGGTTTTCTCCTTTGCCAACTTCAATTGTTATCCCAACGCCACCGAACTTATCAATATAGTAATCTTTAAGACCGCCGCTCTGTGCGAGTGGGTTTGGGGAGCAGAGAGCATATCCTGAAATTTCTGCCATCTGCTCTGCAATAATTTTTGAGTGCTTGCTCTCTTTGCCTTTATAGTCGCTATAAATCTCTTCCCC
>CAYJGN010000028.1:5037-8732 GCA_964369635.1 uncultured Oscillospiraceae bacterium | reverse complement strand
CACCTGTGAGTGGAGGGCGATAACCATTAGAGGTCTGTTTCGCTTTATAAAATCAACAACCGCCCTCGTCTCAGGCTCGCTCTCAGGAAATTTCCCGGGGTATCTCGTAGCACCGGGTTTATCATAGCCTGCCGCCGAAAGTCTTGCTCTACCAGCTTCCCAATCGGCATTAAAATTTTGGTTTATATCGACGCCGCGCCCGTTTGCAGACCAATGAACGCCATATCCACTTGCAAGCTCAGTCCCATCGGGATTTAGAAGCGGAATAACGGTTATATCGCAATCAATATTTGGATTATCCTCTAAAAATTTCATAGCAATAAGGGCGGTTATCCATTCGATTCCATGAACTCCTGCAACAATAAGCAGACAGCCGTTTGTTTTTCCGCGACTTATCGAGAGGATATTTCTGCCGCAAACAGATGTTCCGATAGAATTTACAAAAAATTCTTTATTCAAACCTTTGACTTGTGAAATCTTTTCAAGTAAACTATTATAGAGAAGATTTTTATTATAGAAATTCAAAATATCACCTCAATCAATTCTATTAAAAAAGGAAGATAAATATGTTTTTTGAAAAACAAACTTCAACAAAAGAAATTTTTCGCGGAAAGATAGTTTCTCTTCGTGTTGATGAAGTAGAGCTGCCCGATGGTAAAATAGCGAAGAGAGAGGTTGTATCTCATTCGGGCGGGGTTTGCATTCTGCCGATAGATAATGCGGGAAACTGCTATTTTGTCCGCCAGTTTAGATATCCTTTTGACAAAGTTCTACTCGAGCTTCCAGCAGGAAAACTCGAAAAGGGAGAGGACCCAAAAGAATCAGCGATAAGAGAGCTTCGTGAAGAGATAGGGGCTGTTTCAGGAGAGGTAACAGACCTTGGGAAATTTATTCCAACCTGCGCTTATCTTGATGAGGTTATCCATTGCTATATGGCGCAAGACCTTTCTTTTGTCGGACAGAAACTCGATGAGGGAGAGTTTTTGGAAGTTATAAAAATAAAGCTTAAAGACGCTGTTCAGATGGTTTTGCGAGGGGAAATTGAAGATGGAAAGACCCAAGCAGTGCTTTTGAAAGCGGCGTTAATTTTAAAACAAGGAGTTTAATATGAGAAAAATAATACTTGACGTAGATACCGGTAGTGATGATGCAGTTGCGATAATGGCGGCTGTGAAGTCCGAGAAACTTGACCTTTTAGCTGTTCTTGCAACACACGGAAACCAACCACTTGATAGCACCCTTGACAACACTCTTCGCGTTATGAGCTTTCTCGAGAGCGATATACCTGTTTATAAAGGTGCAACTTATCCTATCTGCAAAGATTTATATCCGGGAAGAGAGGCATCTGCTGCGAATATAGATAAGCCTATCCTTATAATCGATGGCAAAGAGGTTGCTCTTCATCAAAAAAATATCGGTCTCCCTGACCCAACGATCCGCGAGCAGGAGGTCAATGCGGTATTTTATCTTATAGATACTCTGCTAAAAAGCGATGAGAAGATAACTATAATCCCTGTTGGCCCATGCACTAATTTAGCAACAGCTATCCGCCTTGAGCCGAAAATAATAGAGAAGATTGATAGAATTATCGTTATGGGCGGCGGAGATGCTATGGGTAACAGAACAGCGGCGGCAGAATTTAATTTCTACGGCGACCCAGAAGCTGCAAAAATCATTGTAAACAGCGGTCTACCTGTTATTTTAATAACACTAAATGCAACCCACAGTGCCCTTTTCTCAAAAGAAGACTCAAAAAGACTGCATAATACTGGTAGCAAAGAGGGTGCTTTTGCGGCAACACTAATCGATCACAGGATAGATTTTGAAACGCTATCTATGGGAAAACCATCCCCCGGAACAGCGGTGCACGATGCTATAGCTGTTTTGTATGCTATTGATGAGAGCGTTGTGACCGAGATTGAGAGAGTTGATTGCGATGTTGATGTTGGCGGCGGAGTGAGTGATGGGATGCTTCTGCCAGATAGACGCGGATTTGGAAAACCTGTTAATGAAAATGTTTTTATCGCAAGCAAGGTTGATAAAGAGAAGGTTTTAAGTATGCTAACCGAGCTATTTTCAAAGTAGGAGAGATTTCGTGAGATTTTTAATTAGAACTGCAACAACTATAGTTATGTTTTTCTTTGTTGTCGGGATTGTTTTCACTGTTGTTGAGGTTATTTCATTTAACAGAGACTATTACGACAGCAGCTACAAAGAACTGAATACAGCAGAGAATATAAAGATAAGCCATGATGAACTTATGGAAGCGACTGATGTTCTTCTATCGTATATAGAGGGCAAACGCGACGATATGGAGGTTTTCGCAACTATCGACGGGGTTTACCGCGAGGTGTTCTACGAGAGAGAAAAAGAGCATATGGTTGATGTAGTAGCGCTTTTTAACGGCTTTGCATTGATGCGAAATATAGCCTTTGCAGTGGCGGCAGTTGCAGCGGTACTGCTAATCTATAAAAAGAAAACCCTTTGGCTGCTATCATCTTTTCGCTCGGCAGTATATGCCTTTATATTGTTTTTGGCAGGTCTTGGTCTCTGGGCTTTAATAGATTTCAGTTCCTTTTGGACGGCTTTTCATCTCCTTTTATTCACAAACGATTTATGGCTACTCGATGGCAGTATATCAATTATGATAAATATGTTCCCACTTCCATTTTTCTATAATATGGTGACGACTATTCTAATTATTTCTGCGGTAACTATTGTACTTCTTTTTGCAGTGGCAACATTTATAAGACTAAGAATTCAAAAAAAGCTTCGCCGAGAGAGACTATCGAAAGTTGAGAAGATAGAAGAGCTTGAAGAGAAGATAAAAGCTCTTGAAGAGGAGAAAAAAGATATAGTAGTCAATCAGAATGGCGAGGAATAATTGCAGAACGATATTTTGAAGATATATTATTTTTGTTGAAAAAAGAAGAGTTTTGTATTAATATAGTTATATATCTTTTTGAAGGAGACTAAAATGAACAGTTATAAAAACAACCACACCTTTCAGCCGCATAATTCATCACTTGGAATTAATGCGAATATACTTGCAATTATTATCTACGGAGTTGCGAGTTTAGCGATGTTCTTTATTGGGAATTTCGGAATAGTTTTATTTGCACTACCACTGATTTTCCTATTTATCGAGAGAGAGAGCGACCTTGTCCGCTTCCATGCAGCACAATGCACCATTTTCTGCATTATAAATGCTATAATCTTAATTCTTGTAAATGTAGTGATACTTATATTGAGCGGCATAGTGCAAACAATAGGATTTAACTTAAATCTGCTCACCATATTAGAGTTGATTTATTGGATATCAAATATGCTAAGCGGAGTTATAACAATAGTTAGCTTAGCTTTAATTGGTGCAGCTATATTTATGAGTATTAAGGCTTATTCTTACCAGATAGCCATAATTCCAGTGATAGGTTCTTTAGCGATGAAACTTATGGAAAAAGTTAAAAAGAGTCAGTCGAATAATCAAGCGGGTTATGCACCGTCTCAGAATGGCGCTTATACTCCTCCGCAGAACAATGGTTATAACCAAGGTATGCAAAATGGCACTCCAGCAAACGGCGGACAGGGCGGATATACCCCACCAGCACAGGGCGGCTTCACACCACCAGCACAGGGTGGCTTTACCCCACCAACTGACGGTGGATACAACCAAGGAAATATCCAAAACGGCGCTC
>CAYJGN010000028.1:0-4937 GCA_964369635.1 uncultured Oscillospiraceae bacterium | reverse complement strand
GGATACAACCAAGGAAATATCCAAAACGGCGCTCCAGCAAACGGCGGACAGGGCGGTTTCACCCCTCCGGCACCAGGTGGCGATACTAATTTAGCTCAGGATAATCGAGAGGGCTATAATCCTAATATGGGAGCATACATACCATCGGAGAATGAGGGTGCAAAGTCTTACGAGAAATCGATTGTAGATGATATCCTATAATAGTCTAAATAAACATTGGAAATATACGTTTAGCTTGATTTCTATAATGTAAAAATACAGATAAAAATTAAATAGTTTGATTAGCGAGAGCTTAAAATAAAAGAAAACGGTTTTGATAGTTCGTGATAGTTTTATAGCTATTATCGAAAGAAAAGATCGTTTTCTTTTCTGTATGTATCAAGTTTTATCAAAACACTGATTTGCGATAAAAACCCTTATTGTAAAAAAGACGGAATTTTGGTATAATTAACGAAGAAAAAACTCTATGAAACGAAGGTGTATTATGGCAATAGTAAAACCATTTAAAGGTGTTAGATTTACAAAGTCGTCAGGAGATATTGAAAAACTCGTCTGCCCTCCATATGATATTATTTCGGAAGATGAGCAGAAGCGTTTGAGCAGCGTAAAAAACAATATTATTAATCTCGAGTTTTCTGCGGCAGAAAATCCTTATGCGGCGGCAAAGGAAAGCCTTGATAGAATGCTCTGTGATGAAATACTTAAAAAAGATAATACTGATAGTTATTATATCTATGAAATAAACTTTGCGTACAATAATGAAATCAAGAAGTTTCACGGCATTATCCTAAACTGTCTCCTCACGCCATTTAGCGAAGGAGTTGTTCTTCCGCATGAAGAAACCCTCTCAAAGGCAAAAGAGGACAGGCTAAACCTTATGAAAGCAACAAACTATAATTTCTCAAATATCTATTCTCTTTTTGGCGACGAGGGCGGTATTGTTGAAGAGATAATAAATAGAAATACGAAAACTTCACCAGAGATAAACTTTACCGACAGTGAAGAAGTCACCCATAAGCTCTGGGCGGTGACTGATGTAACAGAGATTGCGGCGATAACAGAAGCGTTTGCCGATAAAAAGCTATATATCGCAGACGGACATCACCGATATGAAACAGGGTGCAACTATAAAAATTACCTCAAGGAAGAGGGAAAACTCACCGATAATGCAAACTATATTATGATGATGGCGGTAGCTATTGAGAGCGAGGGGCTCCTTGTTCTCCCGACCCACAGAATAGTTTTTGGAATTTCAAACTATAATGCCGATAGCCTTATACAGGAGTTATCCGAGAACTTTGATATTACAGAGTGCGATGAGAGCGCTGTTTTAGATGAGATGCAAAAGGCGTTTCAGAGCGCAAAACAGACCTTTGCAATATATAACGAGAGCGGTTTTAAGCTTATAACATTAAAAGAGGGGAAAAGCTCGGTGGAGCTAAACCCTGATATGGAAAAATCGGTAGCGGCGCTTGATGTTACCCTCCTTCATAAAAACATTCTCGAGAGATATTTCGGGATAGACAAAGAGGTGCTTGCAGCAGGGACCAATTTATCTTATACAAGGGATATTAGCGAGGCGAAAGAAGCTGTTGATAGCAAAAAAGCGCAGATAGCATTTATATTAAACCCAACGAAAGTTTCGCAGATAAAAGAAGTCTCAGGGGCGGGCGGTAAAATGCCGCAAAAATCGACCTACTTCTATCCAAAACTAATAACTGGACTTGTTATAAACGATTTATCATAAGAGCTTTTAAAGCGGCTAAACCTTATTGAGAGCAAAATTAATAGATAAGAAGGTTTGCAGAATTTTGGTTTAAAGAAATTTTGAGGTAAATTTATGCAGAGCATTTCGCATGGCGCAGAAGCTGTTTACAACTATATAAAAGAGAGCATTGAGAGCGGAATATCTCCAACGGTGCGCGAAATTTGCGCGCAGCTTGGCTACCGCTCAACATCAACTGCGCATAAATATATAGCTGAGCTTGTTGAGGCGGGGTATATTGATAAGCGAGGGAACCAAAAGAGAACTATAAAGATTTCAGCAGCTGCTGGAGGCGAGGTCTCTTCGGTGCCGATAGTTGGGGATTGTGCCGCTGGTGTTCCTATTTTAGCAGTTGAGAATATCACTGGATATGTCCCTTATAAAAAAACATATAAGGGCGATAGTCTTTTTGCTGTTAATATTAAGGGAATGAGTATGCGCGATATTGGAATTCTGGACGGTGACGTTGTTATCTTGCGGCAAACTTCGGCGGTTGAAGATGGCGATGTTGTTCTGGCGCTTATAGATGGAGAGGCTACCCTTAAATCATTTTATAGAGAGGAGGGAGGTTGCCGATTAGTTCCGCATAATCCTGATTTTGAAGTTATTTATCTAAAAGATGTGACTATTTTGGGTAAGGCGCTATCGGTGATTCGAGACCTTTGATTATTCGAGATACAAAAATTGAAGATATTAATAAAATAGTAGAGATTTACAACCATTATATAAAAAATACTACTATAACTTTTGAATATGACCCAGTAACAGACGAGATTATGACCGAGAGGTTTTTAAAATATAGCGAGAAATATGCTTACCTAACAGCAGAGATGAACGGAGAGGTTTTAGGATACGCATATGGTTCTGCTATTTGGGAGAGGGCGGCATATAAATACTCAGCCGAGCTCTCTGTCTACCTCAATAAAAACTCTTTGCAGAAAGGGTTAGGTACTGCATTATATAACGAGCTAATCCCGAGACTTCAGAAAAAGGGATTTAAAAATTTATATGCGAGAATTGCTCTGCCAAATGAAGAGAGTATAGCGCTGCACAAAAAGTTTGGTTTCTTTGAGTGTGGAAGATTTACTGAAATTGGCTATAAGTTTGATAGATGGGTAGATCTCGCAGTTTTAGAAAAAAGACTTGAAAGGTAGCTCTTTTTCTGCTATCTTTATATAATCAACTTTAAATAAGGGAATTTTATGAATTATGAGAAGAGCTGCGGCGTTTTAGTCGTAAAAGATTACAAATATATACTGATGATAAAGCACAAAAAAGGCGGGCACTGGGCTTTTCCAAAAGGGCATGTTGAAGAGGGAGAGACCGAAATCCAGACTGCGCTCAGGGAAGTTTTTGAAGAGACGGGTCTTCAAGTTGAGATAATCGGAGACTTTAAAGAGACGGTTACCTACTCGCCAAAAAAGGGTGTTACTAAAGATGTTGTTTATTTTCTCGGGAAATATAAAGGTGGCGAGTTTAATATGCAACTTGAGGAGATTAAGGATATAACCTGGATGCCGATATGGCTTGCAAAGCGAAAAGCGACCTTTGCAAATGATAAAACGCTTATAGCGAAATTTATTAAAGAGGTCGATAAGCTCAAAAAAGAAAAACAACAGAAGAAAAGAGAAGTCGAATAATGAAAATATGTTTTGTCTGTCATGGAAATATATGCAGGAGCACGATGGCGGAGTTTGTCCTAAAGGATATTCTTGCAAAAAAAGGAGTAGAGGCAGAGGTTTTTTCAAGGGGAACATCTGCTGAAGAGCTTGGAAATGATACCCACCATGGTACAAAAGAGGTTTTGCGAAAAAACGCAGTACCTTTCACAAAGAGAAGCGCTACTACTCTGACGAAAAACGACTGCGATATTGCCGACCTTATTTATGTTATGGATAGAAATAATCTTCGGAATACAAAGCGAATTGCAGGCGATGAAAATTCGAGTAAGATAGAGATGCTACTCGGTGAACGTGAGGTGGCAGATCCTTGGTATACAGGGAACTTTGATATAACATACAGCGAAGTGAGTGCTGCTTGCATAGAGATTGCAAAAAAACTAACAAAATAACAGAATAAAGATTGATAGTCGGCTAACACTAAATGTGTCAGTCGATTTTTTTTGTGGGAGCGGTTAAATGGGTATTATTGGGTTGCGCAAGATAACAAAGAGATATAAAAGCGGAGGAGAGGAGCTTGTTGTTGTCAATAGGCTTGATTTAGATGTTGAAAAAGGCGAGCTGCTCGCGATATGCGGCGAGAGCGGCAGTGGAAAAAGCACCCTTATGAACATAATCGGCACCCTTGATAGCGCTTTTGAGGGGGAATATTATTTGAATGGTAGGTCGGTGCGAGGATACCGCGATATAGAACTATCGCGACTTCGCGCAGAAAAAATAGCCTTTATCTTTCAAAGCTTTAATTTAATCCCAACCCTCACAGCGCAAGAGAATATCGAGCTTGCTCTGAGGTATAAAAAGATTAAAGGTAAAGAGGCGGAAGAGATAGCGAAGAATGCGCTTATAAACGTTGGTCTTTATGAGAGGAAAACTCACCTACCAAGCCAACTTTCCGGCGGACAGCAACAGAGGGTTGCGGTTGCGAGGGCAGTTGCTATGGATACTGAAATACTCCTTGCCGACGAGCCTACGGGAAACCTTGATTCAAAAACAGGTAGCCAGATTTTTGAGCTTATTTCGGGGTTGAGCATGAGCGGAAAAACGGTCATTATTATTACCCATGATAAAAAAATTGCAAGTCTTTGCAATAGATGCATTTATATGAGTGATGGGGAGATAGTGGGTTGAGTTGGGTTTTGAGCTTAACGATAGCGAATTTGGGTTATAGGAAGTATTAAGTTTGCTTTTGAGGGGTCTTTAGGGTGCGGTTTGTAAATGTACGGCGGGGGAATTTGAAAAAATTAGTATTGAGGGAAACGAAAAGGTGGGTTTGTCTGTATGGGTTTATCTATAAAGGGTTTGTTCGCCAAGAGTTTATCTACCCAAATTTTGTCTTAAGAAATTTGTCCGACCAAAGTCTGTTTGACTGGGGTTTGTCTGGCCGCCCGAAGCAAACGCACTGCGGTGCGTTTTGTCGCGCTTTGTGCGACTACGGCGAACCTTATCGGTTTGCCGCTTCGGGCGCCCCCCCCCCACCCCCCCCCCCCCCCCAC
>CAYJGN010000027.1:0-24652 GCA_964369635.1 uncultured Oscillospiraceae bacterium | reverse complement strand
GCTGGTGCTGTTGCAGGGTCAAGTGGTATCTGGATAGGTCGAAGATTTTCGGTATCAAGCACTATATGTGTACCAAGTGTTGGGTCTGCAGGGTCTATCGGTTGCTCTGTTTCAACGAAACCATAGACATAGTTACCGGCATCGTCAACGAGGTATCCGTTGCCATCAATTGCGAAGATACCAACTCTCGATAGAGCGAAGTTTGATGTGGTAAGATCTGCCGCTGGAACGCCATTTGTCACATCGTCTATCATATTGCCGACGATATAAAAACCTGAACCGTTTATCATAGCGTTCATACCAAATCCTGTGTATCCCCAGCTACCTGTGATGTGGTTTGTGGTGATTGAGCCGACGTTAACGCCGTATCCGAGCTGTGATGCGTTAGTACCACCGAGCGCGCCCGCTGCTGGGTCACCCTCTGCTGAGGTCATAACGTTTTGATATAGTGCATCTGCGAAGTTTGTGCTTTTAGACTTGAATCCCCATGTATTTACGTTTGCAATGTTATTACTGATAACGTCCATCTTGGACTGATGCGAGCGAAGACCTGTTATCGCTGCAGTCATAGATTTAACCATAGTGTAATCCTTTCTTTTATTGACGTCTACCCACTGTATTCGACAGTGGATATAAAGGCTTCCATAAATGGTCCGGCCTTAGAGAATTACCGCTCCGTCAATATTTGTAAATATATTTTCTCTCATCTCTTTGACACTCAGTGTCGTTATTACGGTGTTGTTTGGAACGTTTACGATAAATGCACCCTGTTGCCCTATAATGACTATTTCATTAGCGCCTTTATCTCGTGCTTTCTGCACAGCCTCTGAAATTCCGCTAAGAGTTTTATCATCTACCGGTACATTCCGATCATTGATTCTGCTGACAGCATGTTTTGAAAATTTCACTTCACTGCCACTTAGCTTTTGCGCGAGTGCCGATGCAAAATCGCCGCTCTGCGTCTTTTGTTGCAGTGCCGTTTCATGCTGGAGTCGTAATTTTTGAAGTGAGGAGAGATTTAAGTTATTAACTGACATAAATACCTCCCGTATCTTGTATGCGCCCTTTCGGGTCGCCGCCTTTTGATGATTTTTATAAAGCACTAAAGTTTATTTAAATCGGATAATCTTTAGCAAAGTTTAAACTCTTCATAACATCATCACCAAACTTTTGTTTTATATTTTCCCTTGTTTTTTATAAATCCCAAAAAGGTTATGGTGTTTCGGTGTCGTTCTCTGTGCTTGTTTCTCCTTCGGTACCATCACCAAATAAATCCTCAATTGCATCTTCAGGTATTTCGCCTACCGTCATAATCTGGCTTACGGCATAAGCTTTGCCATCGATAAAGATATAAGGCTGGTCTCCCATTAATACACCAGTAACTGTACCTGTTGTCTCTTCGCCTGTCGCATAACCGAAAACGTCAACTTCCGCAACTGTTACAGTTTTCCCGACCATCGAGGTTGAATATGAGATGGTATTTATCTGGCTCATCTGCATAATAGCATCTTCCATCGAAGTGAGTGCTGTTATCATCTGAGTTTGCACCATCTGCGCCATCATCTCGCTTGTGTCCATCGGGTTGTCGGCATCTTGGTATTTTAGCTGAGCTGCAAGCAACGAATAAAAGTCTTCTATCGTGAGCTCGCCCGAGTTTGAATTTTGGCTTGTTGCTGCCGATGAATATGGGTTTTCAATAGCGGTACCACCATAGTATGTGCTTCCTCCAGTTATCGGATCCATATTGTCCTCCTAAAGTGTTTGTAGTCCGAGTCGCAGTTGCTGCAAAAAGTCGCTCTGCTGCGCATACTCGCTCTTCTCATTTTGTTGCTGCTCTTGATTTTTGTTTTCGCTCTGGCTATTCTCGTGTTGACTGCTGTACTGCTCGAGATAGTCAGATGCTCTGCTCTCAACAACTACCTGTGTTTCGCTACCGAGCTTGCTCTCAACGATAGCCGCTAAATCTGCCGCACTTTTTGAGAGTAAATTCATAGTTTCGCTCTCTTTACATATGATAGAAATAACCGCTTCGCCCGCCTGCACAGTTGCTTTAATCGTTATCTCACCAAGCTCTGCTGGAGCAAGTGAAACTTCAAATTCAGTTTCGCCCATGTCGAGTTTCGTCGTGATAAAATCGGGAAGCTCTTCAATTGGCACTGTCTCTTTGATATAAGCTGCTGGCATCGGTGCCTCGACTTTCGCTGTGGTAACTGCTCCGCTCAGATTAGTAGTTTCAGCTGATACCGGCATAATACTCTCGGTTTTGCTCTCGCTCTTTTTGCCATTAGTCTCGGCCGTTTGGATTCCAGTGAGCATTGTCGATTCAATTTCCGTCAAAGGCAAATTATCCGCTGTGCTTTGCCCTTCGCCGTCCAAAAGAAACTCTGATATCCCAGCACCTTCTTCTGATATCGGTTGAACCTCTTCTGATAGAGATTGATAAACGGTTTCATACTCTACTTCACCCATAGTGACTTTCATTATTTTACCGTTCACTTCAAACTCTTTTAAAAGCTGTATCCCCGGTATCCCCGGCATCGCTGCCATTGCTCCAGTTTCTTCGGTCAACTGTTTTTCCTTGAGTTTCCCTGATAGAGCTTCTCTAAAATCTGCCTTATCAGTTGTTTTCGCCTCTGTCTTATTGCCGCTATACCCTTTGTCTATCGGCGGTCTTGTTGCCACAAATTCTGTCATCATCTGCATATATACACCTCCTTTTCAATATATTGTCTGCAAGGACTTCACCTTCCAAACCACAAAAACTTTTTTATTTAAAAGCACTTGTGGTATGGCCTTTTTTCAAAGGACAAACATATATCTTTTAGACAGATAATTCTATGCCAATTTTCGACCCATTCTATATTGTACCGCATTTGGTAACTGTTTTTCAAGTCTCTAAACGATACCTTTCATATTCCTGTTTGATACAAACTCTTCAATAAAGGTTTCTTCCGCTTTTTGGACTTGCTTGTTGTAATCATTAATTCGCTTCTCTTTTATATTCTCAATTGAACTTCTCTCAACTTTTGCCTCTAAAAGCTCTGCGAGTTTCTTCTCTTCGAGCGTTTTAAGATGCGCAAGTTTTTTGTTCTCTGCTTTTATCCTATTTCTCAGCATCTCTATATAGCTCTCGCACATCTGGATTTTTGAAAGATTGAATTCACTGCTTTTCTCTTCTTCAATAGCCAGCTGGGTTGTTGCCACGTTATCTTCAAGCGACTTTATAACCTTTTCTTGCTCTAAAACCCTCTTTGCAATCTCTGCGTATTCACCTTTGAGATTATCTTCAATTTGGGTTTTATAGCTCAAAACCTTCTCGAGTGAAAATTTAAACTTTTTCAAAACTTCCCCTTTATTCTACCGAGCTATAAAGCTCTTTTAAAATATCTTCTGCTGATAAATCTTCTTCTATCTGCTGTTTTAAAAATCCGTTTATTTTATCAATTTTCGTCATTGCTTCATCGAGCCGCCTATTGCTTCCCTCTTTATAAGCACCTATCGAGATAAGGTCTTCATTCTGCTCGTATATACTTAGGTAGTCGCGCAGTCTTGATGCTTCCTCTTTATGCTTATCATCGGCAATATTTACCATAAGCCTTGAGATACTCTGCGAAACATCGATAGCTGGGAAATGGTTTCTGTTTGCAAGCTTTCGGCTGAGTATTATATGTCCATCAAGTATTCCTCGAACGGTATCGGAGACTGGTTCGTTCGTATCATCTCCCTCAACCAGAACGGTATAAATCCCTGTTATCGAGCCACGCTCAAAATTGCCGCTTCTCTCAAGAAGCCTTGGGAACTCTGCGTATATCGATGGCGTATATCCTCTGGCAACAGGTGGTTCTCCCGTCGCAAGTCCTATCTCACGTTGAGCCATCGCAAATCGCGTTAGCGAATCCATCATCAAAAGAACATCTTTACCTTGGTCTTTAAAATATTCTGCTATCGTTGTTGCAACAAGTGGGCATTTCTGGCGAAGCATTGCCGGCTGGTCCGATGTTGCCACAACAAGGATAGATTTTTTCATCCCCTCAGGACCGAGGTCCTTCTCAACAAACTCACGAACCTCTCGCCCACGCTCTCCAACAAGCGCTATAACGTTTATATCTGCCGAAACATTTCGAGCTATCATTCCAAGCAGCGTACTCTTACCAACACCGCTTCCTGCAAATATCCCTATCCTCTGTCCTTTGCCTATTGTGTTTACACCATCTATCGCCTTGACACCGAGGTGGAGTTTTTCGGTTATCGGTGGTCTTGTTAGTGGATTTATCTGTGGGTTCTCTACAAAATAATGTCTGCTTGAAGTGAAATCCCCTTTGCCATCTATCGGGTTTCCAAGAGCATCTATAATCCGCCCTTTCAAAAACTGCCCGACTGGGATTTTAAGCCGCTTTTTGGTGTTTCTCACAAAAGAATCAGTTCCGATACCAGGGGTATTTTCATACGCCATCAATCTTATTTTATCGCCCTCGAACCCAACAACTTCAGCTGGAATTTGCTTTTTCTGCTCTTCATTATATATAAGGACAATATCTCCAATATTAGCGCCGCCACCACTCGCGACCATCGAGATGCCGGTAACATTTTCAATTTTACCTATATAGCTCACCGTATCGGCGTTTTTTATCATCGCCGGCATCATATTTAGCATAATTACCCCACATTTTGAGTTTCGCTCTTAGTTCTTAGTTTTTAAAGTCTTGCGTTGTTTAGTATCTCCTTGATATTCTCAAGTTGAGTTTTTATACTGATATCGAGAATGCCTTCTGGAGTCTCAACAATACAGGTACCTGGCTCATCTTCATCTATAATCACAATCTTAACGCTATGCGCTATATGGCTTAGTGATTTTAAAAACTCGGTATCTCCTTGGATCTCGCTCCCAACGCCATCGCCACCTATATATATCTTTGCCCATCCGACCTTCTTCATCTTTTCGGTAGCTTTTATAATCATTCGCTCAATAACCTGCGCTGATGAGCGAAGAGAGGTTTGAACTATCTTCTCGCCTATTGCAAGTGCAATCTCTTTAAGATCGTCGATATAATATTCAAGCAGTTTTTCACGCTCTTCCGAAAAGGCATTTATATCCGCTGCAACCTCTGCAGAGAGCCTCTTATACTCTTCTTGAAACCTCTTATCTATCTCATTATCAGCCTTTTCAATACCATCGGAATATCCCTGCTTAAACCCTTCTTCGACTCCCTGCTTTAATCCCTCTTCCCTGGCGGCATTCATAATCTCCTCAGCTTTTATTCGCGCGCTGTTTTTTATCTCTTCCGCTGCGAGGATTGCCGATTGGATAATATCTTCATCTGTCGGCACAGTCGAGCTTACACCTTCGCCATCAACTTTATCTTCCAAAAGCTCTTCTTCGCCCGAGGCAGGGAGAGTTTTTAGGAAATCCATAAACTGCTGGTAGTTTTTAATATTTTTTTCGCTTTGGTTTTCACCTTTGATGACCTTATACAATTATATCATCCCCACCTTTACCGAGAACGATCTCACCAGCCTCTTCAAGACGTCTGATAGTGCCGACAATTCTCTGCTGAGCTTCTTCGACATCGCGAAGACGAAGATTGAAGGTAACCTCGAGGTCGCTCTTGATGGTTTCTGCCATACGGGTAGACATATTCGAGTAGAATGCATTGAGCAGCTCCTCGTTTGCGTTTTTGAGCGAGTATACAACGTCTTTGGTATCGCAATCGCGAATAAAGCGCTGGATAGAGCGATTGTCCATCGAGAGGATATCCTCGAAAACAAACATTCTCTTGCGTATCTCTTCGGCAAGGCCTGGATTTTCTTTTGCCATCTCGTCGAAGATATATTTCTCGCTGCTTCTGTCCATATGATTCATAACATCTGCTATGTAGTCTATACCGCCAACAGTTGTGAAATCGGTTGTAAGAACGCTGTCGAACTTCTTCATAAGTTGGTTTTCAATTATCTTTATTATCTCTGGAGAAGCGCTCTCCATCTGAGCTATCGCCTCAACAACCTGCAACCTCTTCTCTTCCGACAGCTCAGCTATAAGCGCCGCCGCTTGGGTCGGGTCTGCATATGAAAGGATAAGGGCAATGGCTTGAGGACGCTCTCTTGAAATAATAGAGTATAGGTTTTGAGTATCTGTTTTTGATAAAAAGTCGAATGAGCGAGTCTTTAAGAATTTAGTCATCTTCTTTAGAAGCTCATTTGCAACCTCTTCCCCATAGGTCTTCTCAAGGATGCTCCTTGCATATTCAATACCGCCGTCGGTAACAACCTTCTGGGTAAGACAAGACTTATAAAAATCATCGAGCACCGCTTCGGTTTCTTCGGTTGTAACATGCCCGAGCTTTGCAAGCTCAAGGGTTAATCTCTCAACATCATCTTCTCCGAGAAATTTATAAACTCCCGATGCGTTATCAGCTCCGAGCGCCGCTATAACAACAGCCGCTTTTCTCGCCGCCGGCAGACTTATAGTTTTAGCACTGATATCGGCAACTACCGCCGCATTATTAACTTCCACTGCTCTCACCTCCATTTAACCAACTCTTAATCATCTCTGCTGAAATTTGAGGATTGTCTTCTGAGAATTTACGTATAGTTTCACGAAGCTCATGACTTCTGTCGTTTTGCTGAGACATAAGCTCTGGTGTTAATTCAAGCACCGGCATTTTACCAAGTGCCACAAGTGCCGCTTCCGCCTCTGCCGCTGCTGCCGCTGCAAGCCTCTTCTTCTTGCGCTTACCGCCAAGTATTAACATTATTATGATGAATATAATAAGTAGAAGCGCAACTCCGCCGCCTATTATTGCAATCATTAACGGGTCAAGTCCGAATAAATTGTTGATAACATCTTCAATCGGGCTATCTGGCATAATCGAATCGTTGAATGGGTCTATCGAGATGAATATTTTATCCTCTGCTATATCAAGAGGTATTCCGACCGCCAAAGCTATCGCATTTTTAATATCTGCTATCGGTTTTGCATTAATCGTATCATTTGGGTGGAGAGCAACTGTTACGGTTATATCCTCAACGTAATTCTCACCCTGGTCAATCTGCTCTATCATCTGATTTACGAGATATTCACGGGTCGCACTATCATATAGCACCGAGGTCTCATCCGCTTCATCTTCGGTTATATTTGGAGCTTCTGCATTCTCTTCGGTTCCAACTTCACCGCCGTCGATAGTTCCGCCTTCTGTTGCGGTATCATATGTTTCATTACCTATTATGCCGTAATCGTCATCGTTATCTGTCGGGTTTGGGGTCGTATAGGTAATTATTTCTTTTATAACGTCATCGGTGTTTAGGGTAACATTAACAGCAACACGAACACCACCAGGCTCAGCATACGGGAGAATGGTGGTTATCTTCTGTGCATATTCAAGCTCAAGCTGGCGCGCAAGGGTTTCGTCGGTTATTGTTTCATTCTGGTCTACCACCTGAGTAACATTTTGACCATTGCCATCAAAAACGCCAACGTTTTCAGGCAAAAGCCCTATAACACTCGTCGATAGAAGATGCTGAATTCCAACAACCTGTTCAGCTGTTGGACTGCCAAAGTTATCCATTATAACAGTTACAGACGCTGTCGTAACATCTTGCGCATCAATATCACTTAGAACATACCTCTCTTCTTCTGCAAGAGCTATCGTTACCTTTGCATCGTGGACGCCATAAAACAGCCTTATCGTTGCAGCTATTCTATCCTGCAAATCATAAAGCTCATACTGCTGTTTTTCACTATCAGTCGTCATTCCGCCCGCATTACTTATATATGTACCGTATGAGAATCCGCTTTTCGGATACCCTTCAACAACAAGATTCGCTCTCGCTTGGTCAACTTCATCATTGCTTACTAAAATCTCGCCGCTGCCATCGTACTTATAATTTATTCCGTCCTCTTGAAGTTTTGCGACAATACTAACAGCCTCTTCATCGGTCATACCGGTGAAAAGGACTGAATACCCACTATTGTTGATAACAACAGCTATGATTATCGCCGATATTATAAGCGCTGCCCCACCTATAATAAATTTGCCGTTGCCACCTGAGAGAACTTTTTTTATATTCGCATATCCACTCGCGAATATCGCCTTTGCTCTTTCAACAAAATTATCCATCAAATACTTCCCTATTTAAAATCTTAGCTTTCCCTATTCGCTTTAAACAAATTCTAAATCAGTTGTTAAATCAGTTATTAAAATTAGATATTCATCCGCAACAATTCATTGTAAGCTTCTACTGTGTGGTTTCGAAGCTGAATTAGCATATCAATGCTAAGTTGCGCTTGCGCTGTTGCGATAGTCAGCGTATGACCGTCCTCAAGTTGTCCTGTCGCTAAGAGGTATTCTTTATGTGCCACATTTTCTTCAGCTGCCACAACATCGTTTATCGCATTTTGGAATATACTGCCAAAAAGCGAACTGTCCTCATTGCTTTGTATCTGCCCTGTTTTTGCAAGCTCTTCAAATGTTGAAATTCTGGTAATCGGTGTAATATTATTCATAAACATCTCCTCGTCTTAAATCAATCACGATTTATAGTTTATTATTTACTGTCCTTTAATTACCGCATTTAGCCTCGATAATTCACTTGTTACTGCACTTAATGCATATTGATATTGAAGAGAGTTTCTCATGATTTCAATCATCTCTATCTCAACATTCACATTATTGCCGTCAAGCCTTAAGCCCTCTGCCGTAGATTCTCCAATACGAGCACTACTACCGAGTATAGCATTTCCGATATCTTTCTCGTTCCCTGTAGCCATTGCCGCATCAAGCCTCTCTTTAAAGCTGCTCTCAAAATCAACATAACCCGCTTTAAATCCCGGCGTTTCAGCATTCGCTATATTATCCGCAGTTATAGATTGGCGGAGCCATAAGTAATCTAAGCTTTTGGATAACAATGAAATATTATTAGTATCAATTCCTGCCATAAAACTCTCCTTCCAACAGTGACACTACTCCACTCTGTTTTATACTGATTATTATAACACCTTTTTCTTTCAAATTACAATAGTTTTCTATATTTTGGGACAAAAAACTGTATAATTTTACAAATAACACCTTTTATCTCATCTCGTTTTTATATTTTTATTTTTTTGTTGTCAATCAAGTGGGTATTATAGTATAATATTAAAGTAATATAATTTAACGAGCGAGGTTGTGTTCACGATGAAATTAGCACATTGTAAAAACGCGATTATTCACAAGGTGTCAAATGATGTTGAAGTCTGCAAAGCTAAAGTTGTTTCTATGAACGGGGACGACTCTGTTTTGCTATTTGAAGAACGTTACATAGATAACCTTGATTCAGAGGCAGATGTAGTATTCCTCGATGAACTGCACGGCCTTGTCTCATACCGTTGCTCGCTCTCAAATCCAAAAAAGAACTTTGAAAAAGGCGTTCCGATAGTTACTATCGACTGCCATGCTCATACAAAGCTCAAAGCTATCAATCGCCGTGGCGATTACAAGATAAATCTCATGCTCCCAATAGAGATAAAACTCCCCCCCGAAATAGAAGTACCAGAGGATTTTCCGGATAAAAATATCATAAATGGAAACATGGTCAAAGGGCATGCCCAAAATTTGAGCGCAGGCGGTATATACATATCCTCTCTCTTCAAATTTCCATCACAAATCGATATCTCTATTAGACTGTCTTTACCTGGTGGTAAAGTCCTCGACCTACCCTCAACAATCCTTCGCGTCGATGAAATCGACGATGAAAAAGGATATGGTTATGGTTGTCGGTTCAAGAAGATAGGATCATCTACAGAATCAGCTATCCGCAACTTCGTCTTTAAACGACAGATGGAGAGACGTCAATACTTTGAATAATAAAACCGCCGAAACGATATCCTCGTTTCAACGGTTAAAACCAATGCATAATAATTCAACTTTCTCTAAAAACCTCGCATACTGCGGCGCTTTTCACCCTGTTTATTCACCTATTCGGTTATTTTGGTCATCAAAGGTGATTTGGCCATCTTCAATCTCAGAAGCCTTTGTTTGCGCAGTTTCATCTGCTGCTAAAGCCTCTGCTTCACGCATCGCTTTTGGTTTGAAGTTCAAAAAGTATACATATATATCAACAATAGCTGCATACAGCTCTTCTGGGATAGGCGTTCCAAGCTCAAGCTGAGTTAAGATAGTTGCTAGTGAGTTATCTTCATATATCGCTATTCCGCGCTCTTTTGCAACTTCAACTATCTTCATAGCAAGATGCCCCATCCCTGAAGCAACTATTATAGGAGCTGCGTTGCCCCCCTCATTATATGAAAGCGCAACCGCTTTTTGGTTTAGTATATCATTAAATGCTGACATTTACAGAATTCTCCCTTTCGAATATTTTCGGAAACGCTTCAGATATTGGAATGCTTGAAACTTCGCAATCGACAAACAATTCATCCGCATAAAACCCATGTGTTGCAACTATTCTTTTAATATCTTCGCGTATCATATCTATATCTTCGTTTAGTCCTTCGGGACAACCTATCTGCATCTTTAGATTATCACCTTTATTTACAAAAAAGAGATCGAAGAATCCGATGTCTGCAATATCGAATTTAACAAGACCTTGCACCGTGTTCCCGCCTGTTTCCGCCCTGTTTTTCGCATCGGCATCAGGATCTATCCACATCTCGCAGAATGTTGTTTTTTCTTCAACTGTCATCGGGAGCATCATATGGAGAACCGGCATGTATACACTCTCATTTAGCAGTATCGACTGCATAAGGTTTCGAAGAGTTTCTTTAGTTTCAGCAGGTGCATCTGATGCAAGACCCGATTCAATCATATCTGAAAGACCCTTCATCCAACTCTGCTCTCTGCCTGTTTTCTCAAATTCGGTATTCTCTAAAACGGTGAAGAGAAGGGCTGGGTCGAAATTCTCAAATGTCTGTTGCATCGACTGAAAACGCATAAGTTGCAAAAACGCATCCATAACCCTGTTTTGCCCGCCGTTTTCAAGTCTTGATACATATGAAGCGAGCATCGCCGCAAGCTCACGGAGATCTCCCCTATCATGGAAACTGCTTATATATCGGTTGAGCAGTGGCATTATCCCATCTTTTAGCACAGATAGGTTGTGAACCCCGTCACCTGTGCTGGTAAGCTGCAAAGATTTTGCCATATCCGAAAGATTATCTTTATGAGGGGCAAACATTCTCATATATATCTGATCAAGCGTTGTGTTTATATTTTTTAGGATATGATAGCCTTCTGCCATATCAACATATCTGCGAAGAAACTCAAGCACCGATTGGCGAAACTCTACCGATTGCGAATTCTGCATAGCTTGACTTAACAAGGTGAAGAAAGCACCGTTAAAGCGAACTGAAGCACTTCCCGCATTTTTCATAAATGCAAGAAGCTCTTCCGACGATAGTTTCGTCATCTCGATAAACGCCGCAATCTGCTCCGCAAAGTCTCCCGATAAACCAGACTCTGCATATGTTGCTGATAGCTCGAGAAAAAATCTCGAAAATTCATCTGACAAATTCGGCATAGAATTAATCTGTCGCATAAAGTTTTCAAAATTCGACTCATAGCGAAACCGCATCGCAATATTCTGCTCACTCGCTCCGTCGCTCCTTGCATCAGGCTTTGAAACCTTATCTGGATTAATCGCTCCTTGAATAGCAGGATCCGGAATTTTCGCCGCATTTGGCCTTTGGAAGTTATTATTTTCGTACCCGCTTACAGGTACTGTAACCTTTAAAATATTCGCCATCTTATCACCTTTAAAATTTATGTTCCTTTTTTTCAATAAATATATTATAATTACATTATAAACTTCTTATTATTTCAATGCAATGTTTTTGTTTAATTCTTAGTGTGAGGAGAAAGTATGGACAATTTACTTGAAACGTATCTATTTGAATCGAACTCTTTAGTCGAGCGACTTGATGAGCTTTTGCTCAATACAGAGCAGACCGGCGAGTTCACAGTTGATGACGTAAATGAAATCTTTAGAAGCATGCATACTATTAAAGGTTCATCGGCAATGATGGAGTTTAAACCACTTATGGAAATCTCCCACCATATCGAAGATCTCTTCTTTGAGATTCGCGAGAATGGAATGGATAGGTTTGATAGCAACCTGAAAAGCGAGCTTTTCAATATGCTGTTTAAGTGTACTGACAGACTCCGCGAAGATCTGCAAAAGGTTGAGGAGGGAACTCCTCTTGATGATGATGTCGCAGACTTTATAAGCGATATCGATGGCCTTTTGCATAAACTAACAGGTCAAGAGACTACCGAAGAGACCTCTACCGTGACAGATAGTGGTAACTCCGAAGCGAATAATGATGGTAGTTATCCACCATTTGCTTCACCATATGCTCTGCATATCTTCTTTGATGAAGATTGCGGTATGGAGCATCTTCGTGCATTTATGGTTGTTAATACTATGAATGAAGCTGGATTTGATTTTGAATTTTATCCAGATGATGTTGAAACAAATTCCTCTCGTATGGACGAGATCGCAACCGAAGGATTTTATGTCGGTCTTCCCTCAGAAGAAGATTTGCAATCAGCTATCGACACTCTAACAGGACATGCTAATATCCATTCAATCGATCCTGTTGTCAATCCAAAAACCCTTGATGAGGCAGAAGCTGCAGGTAAATCTATGGGTGGTGGCACTAAAAAAGAGGCGGCACCAAAAGAAGAGGCTCCAAAAGAAGAGGTTGCTCCCGCACCTAAGGCAGAAACTCCAAAAGAAGAGAAACCAGCGAAGAAAGCGGCGGCTAAAAAGGATGCAGCGCCCGCGAAAAATGCAGCGCCTACAAAGCAGAGTCTTATCTCTGTTAATCTATCAAAGCTCGACCAGCTTATGGCGGTTGTCGGCGAGATAGTTATAAGCGAGTCTATGGTCGCATCAACAACAGGTATCGAAAAAGCTCATCTTGATAGTTTCCTTAAATCTACAAGACAGCTTCGCAAACTAACTGATGATTTGCAAGATATCTCTATGTCCCTTCGAATGGTATCTGTATCAGGCGTCTTCCAGAAGATGAACCGAATAGTTCGCGATATGACAAAATCGCTCGGCAAAGATGTTAAACTAACTATCATCGGTGAAGATACCGAGGTTGATAAAACCATTGTCGATAATATAGCAGACCCTATTATGCATATCGTTCGAAATGCTATGGACCATGCTATGGAGAAAAATGTTGCCGACCGCCTTGCTAACGGAAAGAAAGAGCAAGGGGAAATCATACTTATGGCAGAGCATACCGGCAGTGAGGTTGTTATTTCTATTCAGGATGATGGTAAGGGCATGGACCACGAGTCTATCCTTGAAAAGGCTATTGATAGAGGAGTTCTAACAAAAGCACCTGAAGAATATAGCAGAAAAGAGATCCTTCAGCTACTTATGCTACCTGGATTCTCAACGAACGCGCAGGTAACCGAATATTCGGGCCGTGGAGTTGGACTCGATGTTGTTAAAAAGAATATCGAGGTAATAGGTGGCACTGTAACCCTCGAGAGCGAGCTTGGTAAGGGTTCGAAATTCACCCTGAAAATACCTCTAACTCTTGCAATAGTAAACGGTATGGAAATTTCTGTCGGTGAGCATATCTTCACCATTCCGATAGCAAATATTAAGCAGTCGTTTAAAGCAAGCAGCTCTGATATTATCAGAGACGCTGAGAATAACGAGATGCTAAAATGCATGGGCGAATTTTATCCGATAGTTAAACTCGCTGATAAATTCGGAATTGAAAGCGATACCACTATCGACGACGGCATTGTTATCTGGGTTGAAACGGGAGACCGCTCATATTGTCTCTTTGTTGACCAGCTTATCGGCGAGCAGCAGGTTGTTGTAAAACCGCTACCGTCATATCTAAACAACTTCAAGGTGAAGAATGTTGGAATAAGCGGTTGTACTATCCTTGGTGATGGTAACATAAGCCTCATTCTCGATATAAATAACGTCCATTCAAATCAGCATCTGAAAGTTTAAGGAGGAATTTATTATGTATGAAGAAACAAAAACATTAGATGCTCTAAATCAAGCTCCTCCTGTTGTTACAGAGCGATTTTTAACATTCATGTCGGATAATCTTGTCTTTGGTATAAGCACGAACAATGTTATCGAGATACTACCGAGCTATACCGTTCGAAATATCCCAACCGTGCCTGATTATATCATGGGGGTTTTAAATCTTCGCGGACAGATAGTCCCTGTTATTGATTTGAGACTTCGTATGAACAAACCATATGCAGAGCCTACTTCAAACACTTGCGTTGTAATACTCGAGTATGAAGAATCTATGATGGGAATAGTTGTTGATTCGGTCCTTCAGGTTATCGATATTAATATCTCTCATTTCAGCCCCATACCTATAGATAATCACATAGCTCTTACCGAATCTATGGTATCCCTTGAAGATGAAACTATTGTTTTAAGACTCGATGTTGCATCGATGTTTAAACCGGAATAAAGAGGAGATATTATGCAAACTCTATCTGAGCGAGATTTTGTAAAGCTTGCAAATTTCACAAAGGTGAAGTTTGGGCTTGACCTCGAAAAAAAGCAGCAGTTGCTTATCAGCAGGCTTGCAAATGTTATCTCGAGCCGTGGATTTTCGAGCTTTTCTGAGTATGTTGATTTTATAACAACAACTAAGGATTCAGGCGCTATTGATGAGTACCTCAATAAAGTTACCACAAACTACACATATTTTATGCGTGAACACAGCCATTTTGATTACTTTAAAAATACTGTTCTCCCATATCTCGAGCACAAAAAAGCAGGAAGTAAGGTTCTCGGAATCTGGAGTGCTGGTTGCAGTTCGGGCCAAGAACCATACACTTTGGCTATCCTTTTAAAGGAGCATTTCGCAAACAAACCAGGTTGGGATACGAGAGTTTTAGCAACTGATATATCTCTTCGAGCTCTATCGGCGGCAACAAAAGGAGTTTACCCAGCAGATGGTCTTCGAGATTTTCCAAAAGAGATGCTAAAAAAATATTTCAAGATGCGCCCAGATGGCCATTATGAAGTTATCGACGAGATAAAGAAAAACGTTGTTTTTCGCAAGTTCAATCTAATGGACCCGATATCTTTCAAGCTAAAGTTCGATGTTATCTTCTGCAGAAACGTTATGATATACTATGATAAAGATACAAGGGACGCCCTTACACGCAGATTTAACGGTGCGACAAACCCCGAAGGATACCTCTTTATAGGTCATAGCGAGGTTATATCTGAAAATATCACCGATTATAAGTTTATTGCTTCAGCAACATACAGAAGACCTTAAAGAAAACTATCTTTTTAATCAAAATTAAATATTTCGACGCAACTCTTCTTAATTTAAGAATTGCGTCGATTTATTAATTAACAAATTTTTGGAGGTGGCTATTATAGCAGATATATCATTTAGCGCAAAAGCCAGAAAAGCTATAATAGCTATCGGCGCCTCAACGGGCGGTACTGAAGCGATACTAAAAGTTGTAAGTATGCTACCCGCAACAACTCCGGGAATAATTATTACCCAGCATATGCCTGAAGTTTTTACCGATATGTATGCAAAGCGACTCGATAAGCTAACGGCACTCGAGGTACGTGAAGCAAAACACGGAGACGTTTTGCGCCCTGGTCTTTGCCTTATATCTCCAGGTGGAGATAAGCAGGTTCGGATTATTCGAGTGGGTGAGAGCTATACTGTTCAGTGCTTCGATGGAGGAAAGGTTTCTGGGCACTGTCCCTCGGTTGATGTCCTCTTCTCGTCTGTTGCCATAGCAGGCGGAAAAGATGCAATCGGGGTCATCCTAACCGGAATGGGGGATGACGGCGCTCGAGGTCTGCTTGATATTCGAAAATCAGGCGGCTATACTATCGGACAAGATGAGAATAGCTCGGTTGTCTACGGCATGCCTATGGAGGCGAGAAAACGAGGTGCCGTTATAATTGAAACCGACATTAGCCGAATAGCTGAAACAATAGTGAGCTATCTTCTATCTCTTAAATAACGATAGGGTGCGATATTAGCTCATCCTTTCTTATAAATAGTTATCCCAGTTAAAATAAAACTTAGTATTATAAAAGCGATGTGAATAAATTCACATCGCTTTTTTGTTGTCTCTATCTTTCTTCGGGGAGCTAATCATAAAGCTATTTTAAACCGCGATATCCCTTTTTCTAAAAATAGCAGCCGCTGCCGAATATGAAATGGTCGCTATAGCTACAAGCGCTAATATCTGCAAGCTAACATTTTCACCAGCTATTATTGCAGAAGCATCAAAAAGGGTGAATGGGGTAAAATATTTAAAACTATCAAACATCGGGTCTGCTGATGCTATCATATCGAGTAGGTAGAAGATAGTTACAAGACCACCTCCAAAGAGAAGCGATTTTGAGCTCTCACTCATTATTGCCGAGAAAAAGAATAAAATTCCCGATATCGCTATATGCAGTATCAGCACCGCTATGTTGATGTAAAGGTATTTTCGAGCGTCTAAAAGTCCCGGGTGCAATATTTCGCAACCAACAAATCCAGCCAAAGCTGAAATCGCAATTATCGCAAAAATCGAGGACTTCAAATATGAAATTTTCGCAGAAATTATCTGCATTCTTGATATTGGCGATGCGAGAAGCGTTGCCATATATCCCCTATCAATTGAAGCTGCGACGAGCGAATTTGCCGTTACTACCGAATAGATGAGCGGAAAAACAATAAATATAAAACCATATAGGTAGCTTGCTATAAAAGAGGTAAGGTCGGTGCTATCCCCACTAAAACCAAATGCCGCAAGCATCCCTTCTGGTAGATTTAATCCTTCTAATACCGCCGCAAGGTCTGGTGAATTTGGATCAAACATCCCAATAATTATAAAAAAATACATAAGCAGAACCGCAATAACCGCTGCATTTATTTTATATCGCTTGCGAAACTCTTCGAAAAAAATAGCTCTCATATCTATTCCCCCTTATAAAAATGCATAAAATACTCTTCAAGGCTCTGCGAAGAGATATCTATATCAAGTATATTAAAAGTTGAGAGCATCTGCATAAGCTCGGTATAATCATTGTTTATAGCTCCAAAAACTCTATTGTTATCTTGACTAAGCGAGAATTTCAGGGCAAGCTTTGCAGCATCTTCCAGGCTACCAAGCATAACAGAGATGTTTTTTCGCCTCTTCTCTTTTGCTTCTTTAACCGTTGAGAGGGATACGAGTTTTCCATCCTTTATAATCGCTGTTTCATCGCAACATCTCTCAACCTCATCAAATATATGCGAACTCATAAGCACAGTCTTCCCTTCAGTGCGAAGCTCATTAATATATTCAATAAATCTATTTTGCATAATAGGGTCAAGTCCGGAGGTCGGCTCATCGAGGATAAAAAGCCGCTCATCACCCATAAACGTTGAGACAAGCGCCACCTTCTGCTTTGTCCCCTTGCTCATCTTCTTTATTCTGATATCGGGGTCGAGCTCAAAATAGGAGAGCAACTGCTTTCTTTTTTTACTATCGCGAATACCGCGAAGTTTCGCGCAGTAGTTTAGGTAACTGCTACCCGTCATACCATCTATTAAAACAGGGTCGCCCGGAAGATATGCCGTAAACGAATGAATTCTCGGCGCATCAGAAAAAGGGTGCAGCCCTTCAATTTCAATGCTACCACTATCGCTTTTTATAAAACCCATAAGCTGGCGAATAGTTGTTGTCTTGCCAGCGCCATTCGGCCCTAAAAAACCCATAACCGAACCTTTCAAAACCTCAAAAGAAAGATCGAAAACACCTCTTCCACCGCCATAATCTTTTGTTAAATTTGATATTTTAATAACTGGCATGTATACCTCCAAGAGTTTATATTTTGCGGCGTTTTATAATCATAGCAGACTGCATATCGTCCGCAAAATCACAGGTTAATTATCTTTATTTCAGAAAAGGGAGTTATTTATCTTAATTAAGTTTAACATAAAACGTTTAGCTTTTAAACTGTTAATTTAAACAAAAAATATAAGCGAAAAATTCGTTTAAAAATCAAGGTTTAACTCACGGAAATGCGACTAATTCATAGAAAAAACATAATATATGTGATATAATATTTTTGAGGTGATGTGGGTGACGAGACTATCAGAAGAGATACTTTATAACTACCAACAGAGGAAAACAGCCTATGGAAAAAAGGATTTTAGAGATTATCTAAAGACCGAACTTAAAAAAGATAATATTGAGGTTTTGGAAGAGAGCGATAAAGGGATATTTAAATCAACGAATATGCTAATTGGCGACCCGAAATCTGCAAAGATTATTTTCACCGCTCATTATGATACTCAAGCCCTTTTCCCATTGCCAAACTTTATAGCTCCAAATAATCTGCCACTCTATATTCTATACATAACGGCTGTTATTTTGGTGGTGTTTGTGTTTGGATTGTCAGCTTCGCTATTTCTCTGGGGCGAGTTTAACCCATTAATAGCTATCGGCTGTATGGTTTTGCTTGTTATAGCGATGATTTTTGGCCGACCAAGCGATACAACCGCTAACGATAACAGCTCAGGCGTTATAACCCTTATCGAAATAATTAAAACTATGCCGACTGATATGCGCGAGGGTGTTGCGTTTGTCTTTTTTGATAACAACTGCAAAGGCCTTTCTGGCTCTTCATTTTTCGCAAAAAAATATGCAGATACGATAAATGATAAACTAATTATAAACTTCGACTGCGTTGGAGAAGGGTTTAATATGATGTTTATCTGCGGCGAGGGCGTTTTGGATAAGCAAAAAGAGATGCTGCAAAAGTCTTTCTTACCAATGGGCAAGATGATGCCGATATTCTCTACAAAAAACAAAAGCTATTACAACTCCGACCATTTGAAATTCAAAAATGGAATTGGCGTTATATCGCTTAAGAAAAACAAACTATTAGGTTACTATGTAGACAAGATTAAAACAACCAAAGATACCGTTTTTCAGAGAGTTAATGCCCAGTATTTAGCAGAGGGCGCTATTAATCTTCTCTCAAATTTAAATGAATAAAGCGCAGTATGCGTTTTAAATAAAAACTCACAAAGAGGAGGGATTTTTTGTGAAAAGGAAAGTTTTATTGTATACTTTGGTATTATCGCTTATGATTTTGCTTATCGGGTGCGGCAGTGGTGCACCGAGCGAAGTTTTAGATGATGCCGATATTAAAAGCAGAAGTGACGGGCAGTCTGATGATATCAACGATTCAGACGATGATAAACCGCTTGAAAGTCTTGATGATTCGGTTGTTAAAATGACCACCGTTACAGGGGTACATAATATATCTGGCGACATTTTTATCTATGACGATAACACCCTTGTAATAGAAAATTTCACCTACGATGGAAAAGCTCCTTCAACTTTTGTAGTGCTCGGTCACCATGATGATGACGGCTTTTTCGTTTTTGAAACGACTATCAGCGATATCATAGTTGACGCTTACGAGGGTGAGGATTATTTTATAGAGGCACCAGACGGGGTTAATTTAGCAGACTATGAAGCGGTATCTATCTACTGCGTTCAGTATAGCGAAAACTTTGGCTCATCTGATTTTCTGCAGATATAATAATAGTTTGGGGCCGCAGCGATGCGACCCCCTATCTTTGGGGGAATATATGAAATTAATAGTCGAGGGAATTACTAAAACATTTGATAAGCAAACGGTACTTGATGAAGTCTCCTTTGAATTTGAAAGAGGGAAAATCTATGGTCTTCTTGGCAAAAATGGAGCTGGAAAAACAACCCTTTTCAACTGCATAAACGACGATTTAAAGACAGATAGCGGGAGCTTTTTCCTTTTGGATAAAGAAGCCAGACGCCCACTATCCGCCGCCGATATTGGGTATGTTTTATCAACTCCAGTCGTTCCGGATTTTCTAACGGCGAGAGAGTTTTTGAAATACTTTATAGATATAAATAGCGATAAAATCACTGATTTATTAACAATTGATGAGTATTTCAACATCGTTTCAATCGAGGAAAAAGATAGAAACAAACTGCTAAAAGATTTCTCCCACGGGATGAAAAATAAGATGCAGATGCTTGTTAATATCCTAATTAAACCACCTGTGCTACTGCTTGATGAACCACTAACTTCTTTTGATATCGTTGTTGCGGAAGAGATGAAAAATCTCCTTCGCACTATAAAAAAAGATGGAATCATTATCTTTTCAACCCATATAATGGAGCTTGCGTTCGACCTTTGCGACGAAATAGTTTTGCTAAATGACGGTAAACTCACCCTTATTAACGATGATGTTAATAGCAATGCAGAGCTAAAAGAGCGGGTTTTATCTGCACTTCGAGGAGATAGCGATGACGAAAACAATTAAACTAATTCTCCTCCTTAAAATCAACTATACCGTCAATGGAATTTTCTATTACCTAAAAAAGACGCCACTAATCAAAAATATTGTCCCCGATTTCCTTCGGGACAGCAGCGCCCTGAAGTCTGCCTTTACTATCCTCTCAAGCATTCTGATGCTTCTAAAATCGGTACTTTTTAAATCTTTTTATCAGTACCTATTTTTTATTATCCCACTTTCATTTATGCAGGGTAGTCTAAATTTATCGGGTGTTTTGCATATTTTGATTTTCACCTCGATAATCGGTTGCGGCATGAATTCTAAATACTTTGAAGTTAATACCCAGAAGTATTATGCAGTTGTTCTTTTGAAAATGGAACCTCGTAGATATTATATCGCAGAATATCTGTACTATATTTTTGAGCTTTATTTTGGGTATATCGTTGCAAACAGTTTAGCTGCAATATTTCTTGGTGGACTATTATTACCTCCAATTGATATGCTCATTTTAGCAGTAGCAGCCCCAACATTCACCTTGCTTGCAAAAAATATTTTTATAGCATATAGGCTCGATGATTTTTTGAAAAAAGGGGTTTTTGTAAATCAGAATAAAATCACCATAAAATCGGTCTTGCTTCTGGCTTTACTGCTAACTGCCGCCTACCTACCGCCAATTTATGGCTACTCAATACCTATTTTGGGTTTTATCGCCGCTACCTCGATAGCTGCCCTACTTAATATCCGAGCAGCCAGGATAATAAATCGCTTTCAGGAATACGGATACCTGACAAAACAGCTGTATTTTGGAAATATAGCTATACTCACAAGAACTAATCAGAGCTCGATGATTTCCGATACATACAAAAAACAGATAGATCTAAATACCGAGATTACAAGCGATAAAAAAGGCCATGCATATCTCAATGATTTGTTCGTGAAACGACACCGAAAAGTCCTAACAAACTCAGCAGTTAGGATTTCAATTATCGCGGCTGTTGCTTTTCTTGCCGCTGCTGTCTACTGTGATATCAACAAGGAATTCGCATCAACCGCCGCCACAGCTATACTAAACAATCTGCCCACTATGCTTTTTTTGCTATATTTCTTAAACAGAGGTCAGAGCATTACCCAGAGTATGTTTATAAACTGCGATAGCGCCCTCCTCAGCTATAACTTCTATAAAACCCCCTCTGCTATTTTAGGGGTCTTTTCTAAACGACTTCAGTCACTTGTTCTTATAAATCTGTTACCTGCCGCTATTATCGGTGTTGGACTATCGATTATTTTGCTTTTATCTGGTGTTACCATCAAAGGATATATCTATCCACTTGTTGCCTTAACTATTATGGCGATGTCGGTTTTCTTCTCGGCGCACTACCTTGTTCTATACTACCTCTTGCAGCCATATAGCAATGGCCTTACTATTAAAAACCCTATCTACATGGTTATCTCTGCGCTCACCTATCTCGTCTGCTGGCAACTTCGCGATTTAAGCTTCGGCACCGAGAGATTTGGCCTTGCGGTGATTGGTTTTACCGCTACATATATTATAGTTTCGATGATTTTGGTATATAAATTTGCTCCGAAAACATTTAGATTGAAGTAAGGAGAAATGTATATTTTTCCCATGTGAAGGTTTTGTAGTGCTATTTTGCAAAGCCCACACCGCCGCCGCGCTCCCGCGCAAAAACAAAACAGCAGAGAAAATTCTCTGCTGTTTTGTTTTTTCAAACCGCCTTTGGCGGTTTGGCGGCGGCAGTGGGCCATGCAATACCGCTGCCATTTAAAACGATATTTTAATTCCTTGCTCTCGAAAGCTGCAAAGCTACCGAGCAAACTCCAAATATATATACGCTTTATTTTATCGGTCTAAGCCTCTCCGTTGCACGGCAACCGCTACTAAACCCTAATAAATAATTTCCGCTTTGCTATATTCGCAAAAGCTTTATTTTATTGTCTCTCGAAAGCTGCAAAGCTACCGAGCATGCTTGCCTTAATGCACTATCCGCCCGCTTAAATAACATAAATAACTATTCCGCCGATGATAACAAGCAATCCTAAAATCTTGTTTTTTGTCGGTTTTTCCTTTATGAAAATAGCCGAAAACAAAAGAACCCATAAATAGCTTGTCGCCTCAATTGCCGGTAGTATTCCAAGATTTAGCGTTCTCAGTGCTAAAACATTTAGAACGGTTGAAATGAGCATCAAACTATACCCGAATACAACATTAAAATTCAGAAATTTCATTATGAAGTTTTTAGCCGGTTTCGTCGCCTGCTTTTTTAAAAACACCTGCGCTACCGCCGCTATAAAAACAGCCGCAAGCGCAAGCCATATTCCACTATTCATCTTTGACACTCAGAAAAACCCCAAACAAAATTACCAAAACTCCGATAATCTGCGTTGGTTTAACCCCTTCATCAAAGATAACAACCGACCAGATGAGCATAAACAAATATATTAATGCCCTTGACATATAAGCGGTTGAAAGTGGTAATTTCTCAAGCAATAATTGCCATATAACCGAGTATATAGCAAGGATTGCAAGCGATCCGCCATAAAACAGCAGAAACCCAATCGTTGTCTCACTGCCACCTGCAAGCTTTGAGAAAACCGAAACAAAGCTCTGCAGAAATATTGCAAAAACAAGTATTATATATTGAAACTTCGATACCTTAGCCAAAATTCACCTCTCGACAACAACCTCAAACTCTTCATCTATTTCCCCAGAAATAATCACTTTATCACCGTCTATTTCCGCTCTGTAACAGACTGCATCACGACGCTGCCAAAACTTCGCGTATTTTGTTATCGTCGTCTTTTGTATCGGCAGGCTCTCTATATGAGCGATAACTCTCGGAAAAACTTTATCTATCATATTTCCGAAAATAACCGGATGCGAGAAAAAGAGAATAGGTTGGTTAATTTTCGTATATTCATCAATTACTTTGATCATGTATTCTACAACTTCAGTTTCGGTAATCATCTCTTTGCCGACTTCTTTGCAGTAGATCGAATACCTCTCAACATTAAATCCATTAACAGGAAGATGCAAAACACCCTGTTGTTCTCCAAAATGGTATGGGTAGAATGGAAGACCGTCTATCGCAAACCCAAAGTCGCAGCTATAAAGATACCCTTTTTTCGATAGTGCAAGCCCGAGATTTAGGTTATACATCCCACGCGGCGCCGCAAAACCTTTGATTATATCTATACCATGGCCTTTTAGCCACTGCTCCATCCGCTCTAAGCTCTCGATATTCTCATCTAAATTGTCCATCATATTGTGGACATCATTATGAGCGCAAAGCTCGTGCATCTTATCAATCTTAAATGCGGTTTTTATATCTTCATCGCCCGAGAGCTGTCTGCTCAGATAGAATGAGAGCGGCATATTATGCTCTTTAGCAACCCTTGAGAGGTTCTCGGTTTTCTCCCCGAGTAGCCCGTCGCCATCTATCGTAAACGCAAAGACGTTTTTATAGCCTTTTGGGAAGTAGGCAAGCCTTATAAATGGTAGACTTTTTTTGGCAAGCATCTTTTTGATGATGAAGATTAAAAATCGTTCTATCATATGCTTGTCAACCGAAGTTATCCGCTCAGTCATTTCGGTATACTTATTTACCGCTCTTTTTGTATCTCCAAAAACAGTTAAAAGCTCTGAAAGCGGAGCACCACTATAACAGAGAATCCCTTTACCTATCTTTTTATATAGGAAAAGCGGATAAAATCCAGGTCGTTGACCGAATTTAATCACCCTATTCTCATGAACGGTAAATTCACCATCCCCCTCGCCATAGAAGAGATTAACAGCGCAGTTTACCCGAACATTTTCCTCGGAAATCTGCGACATATCTGCATATTCGATAACAGCACGACCACGAAAATCGCTCTCGAACGGCAAAATTTCAGGCGATGCATCGGTTAAAACAACCATGCCTCCAGATTTTAGATACTGTACAAGCTCATCCCCCAATTTCCCCTCCGAGAGGATAAGCGGTGTATCGGTTATATTTTCTGTTGTAAACGGTGTTTTCTGTTGGCGTAAAAGTTGCGTAAATCCTCCGCTCTTTTCGGCGATACCAATTATTAACTCCATTTTAAGCACCTCACAGTTTTTATAGTTTTTTATTAATTTGTTTTCTTATCTATTTTGCACGTCAAACCGTGCAGTTTGCACAACGCCGCCGAAACGGCTTTGCCTTTTATTGCAATTGAGTATAGATATTCAATCGTACCGCGAACTTCAACCTCGCACTTCACAGCGACTCCGAAAGACGCAAGTCTTTTGGGAAGGAGGAACAGTTGAGAAACGGTTCGAAAAATCTGCTCGTTAGAGAAGATTTTGATTAG
>CAYJGN010000026.1:0-25220 GCA_964369635.1 uncultured Oscillospiraceae bacterium | reverse complement strand
GTCTATTGGCGTTATAAATGTTTATAATAGCATTGGTCGGGTTCTCTCGCTTCTATTTGGAGCTGCTATCTCTGCGGTACTCGATATCAAAGCTCCCTTTTTAATCAGTGCTGCAGCGGCACTTATTGCAACTATCCTCACTTTTTTCACGGCAGAGAAAAAGAAGGTTGTGCAACCTGTTCCATTAAAAGAGCTTGTTTTAGTTGCTACGAATAAAGATATTTTAGTATCATCATATCTTGGGACTGCTGTTCAGTTCGTCACCTTCGCAACAGCCTATACCTTTATATCGAGTTTTGCACCGACTATTGGAGCATCTGATTTTGATGTTGGTATGCTAACAGCAACATATGCGGCGGCTCAGGTGGTTGGAAGCTATGTTTGCGGCTCAAAGCTCGTTTCAAAATGGGGGCTTCGCAGAATTCTGACAATAAGCTTTATCTCAATGACTTTATATACAACCCTATGCGCAGTTACATATTCAGTTGAAGTTTTATACATAATAACGCTGATAGGTGGTTTTGGATTAGGGACGGGGCTTTCAGGCTCAATGGCTATGGTACCTGCGGCAGTTCCATATGAGAAGAAAACTACCGCTATGGGACTGTATCAGTCGTTTTATAGCATTGGAATACTTTTAGGCCCGATATTAACAGGGTATCTTGTTTCAGCGGTTGGTTTTAGATATATGTTTATAGCGCTTAGTTTTGTCAGCCTATCGGCTTTGATTGTTGTTATTAAATTTGTTAAAAAAGAGGTGTAGTTTGGATAAAGAAACGCTTATAGGTATGCAGAGGGTTGCAGTCTCTATATTAGAGGTTGTGCGAGATATCTGCAAAAAACACGATATAAAATTTTATCTTGGATTTGGCTCAGCGCTTGGTGCTGTGCGCCATGGGGGAGTTATCCCATGGGATGATGATATCGATATTTTAATGTTTTCAGATGATGTTATAAAATTTCAAGAGGTATGCAAAAAAGAGCTTCCAGAGCATCTTTTCTATCAAAATTATCTAACAGATAAAAATTTTTTCCTAAAGATGATTAAAATATGCGACAATAATTCAACTGCTATTAATCTCGACTATAAAGATGTTTTAATGCATTATGGACTTTGTATAGATATATTTCCACTCTATAAATTTAAAGATAGCGGAAATAATCGCGATAAGATATGGAAAACATCAAGGCTTTTATCTTTTGTTGTTGCCAAAGATGTACTAAAAGATAAAAAGAGGGCTTTTTTAGCAAAGACTTTATGCTCAGTTTTCGGACGCACAAGAGTTATTAGATATCTTGAAAATAAAATGAAAAAATTCAGTAGCGAAGATGCTGATATGCTTTTCGTTATAGAACAGCCGAAAAAGAATTCATACATCCCACTACGATATTTTGATAGTGAGGTAACATATAGTTTCGAAGGAGGGGAGTACCCGATAGTTGGAGATTATGATAGTTACCTAAAAGAGCTTTATGGCGATTATATGGTCTTGCCACCTGAGGATAAAAGGTATGCGCATAACAACCTTTTTGTTGACTTAACAAAACCATACACAGAATATATAGGGAAATTATAATAAAATATGTAAATAATTTGCATTGAAATGCGGGATAAATTATTGTAAAATTTTAATAAAGAGATGGAGGGGTTTATGAAGCTATTAAAAGATAGGATTTTAAAAGACGGAAAAGTTCGCCCGGGAAATATTCTAAAGGTGGACAGTTTTCTAAACCATCAGATCGATCCGATTTTGATGAGAGAAGTAGCTAAAGAGTTTAAAAGTCGGTTTGATAACGAGGGGATAACGAAAGTTATAACCATAGAAGCATCTGGTATTGCGATATCTGTTCTTGCGGGAATAGAGTTTGGGGTGCCGATGGTTTTTGCAAAGAAAACAAGCAGTAAAAACCTTGATGGTGAGCTATATTATGCTGAAGTTAAATCATATACAAGGGGAACAGTTGTTGATATCCAGATGTCAAAGAAGTTTATAACAAAAGACGATAAGGTGCTTATTATCGACGACTTTTTAGCAAACGGACAGGCTCTGCTCGGTCTTATAAATATTGTTCGACAGGCGGGAGCAACACTTGTAGGATGTGGTATCGTTATCGAGAAAGCTTTTCAAGATGGTGGTAAGCTGATCCGCGATATGGGAATACGGGTTGAGTCGTTAGCTATTGTTGAGAGCATGAGCGATGATAGCCTTATTTTAAAAGACTAAATTACATATAATAGTATAGACAGATAAACACTCATAATAGATAAAAATAAATAACCATAACAAAAAATCCAGCCAACAGGCTGGATTTTTTTATTTGTTGTATTAAGGATAATAGCAAATTATTCGAAAGATGCTTTTGGGTTACTCCGCTATTTTAGGAAAATCCCGCTGTTGTGCAAGCTTTGATAAGGCTTACTAATTGACAAAACCCGTTATTCCTCGATTTTATCGTAATCAGGTCTGCTATCCATTCTTTTTAGTTCTTCTTTGTTTATATACATCTTTTTATCAACAATTTTAAAATGCTCTTCGAACTCTTCTTTGCTGCTACCGATAAATTCATCATAACCGATTGCAACTGAGAATTTCTGAACTCTATTTGAGTTAAGTTCTGAAATTTTGCCCTCAACAATAGATATTCTCTCTGCTATCTCATCTTCGGTTAAATTATAAACCATAGCGAAAAATTCATCGCCGCCAATTCTAAATACTTTACCATAATCTTTAAAAACAGAGTTTATAACAGAAAAGGTGGTTTTGATAGCATAATCGCCCTCGACGTGGCCTTGATTATCGTTAATTAACTTTAAGTTATTCATGTCAAAAACAATACACCAAAACCTTTGCTCAACAGGCTTGCCGAACTCCTCAATGAAAAGATCGTTAATCTCTTCGTGGTATGCTTTGGCGTTATACCCACCGGTCAATGTATCATTATAAGAGTGGGCAAGCAATAGTCTGCGCAGCTTATCAACAACCTTTGCAATCTGTCCTGTTTCATCATTTGTGAAAAGACTCTCGTCAATGGGGTTTTTCATATTGCCGGTATTTGAAATAGATAAAACTGATTTTTCAAGCTTAATGAGCGAGTCAGTAATTGATTTTGCAAAAGTTTGAGTCGAGATAAAGATAAGAACAAAGACAAGAATATTTATCAATATAACAACAATAAGAACAGTTACGACAGCAGCGTCATTTTTTTCAAGTGCTTCTTCCATAAGCTTTGTTTCATCTTCTAAAAAGCTATTTATACTGCCGAAAAATTCATTCGCAATCGGGGTTACAGATTTAAGTGCTATAACTGCTTCTTCATAGTTGCCGTCCTGAATCTGAATGTCGGATGAAAGAATCATACTTTCTTTATATTTATCTTTCTCGATGATTATAGCATCAAAACGCTCTTTTTTGTCCCCCTCAAGCGTTTTTGAAAACTCAACCATCTGTGAGTCAAGTGTTTCAAATGCAATTATATAATCGGCATAATATGTGAGTTGCTGCTCATTATCATCGGTTAATAGTATATCTCTTCCCAAAACCCTACATCGATACATCGTAGTAACTATCTCATGTAGCATCTCTGAATGTGCAACGTTTGTATTAAAAATGTTCTGTGAAATAGTATTTAAGGTATAAACTGAAAAAAAAGAAACAAAACCCATTATCAAAATTGCAGAAATAATGAGTATTTGAGTTGGTATGAATTTCTTTTTGATAGCTGCATTTTGAAGCCATTTTTTGTAAAGCTTTATCACCTAAAAACCCCTTTTGAATATTAAAAATAATTGCTATAAAAATATTCTACACTATTAGACACAATTAATCAATAGTTTTTTGAAAAAAATTACTACTTTTATTTAAATATTCAGCTTTAAACGCACTTTATCTATTATTTTAAACTAATAGATAGGTTTCATTTGAATGTCAAAATAATTCTAATGTGGCAATATAAGAGTCGATTTATAAGGATAAATCATTTTATTATTAGTAGTTTTGATATAAATAAATTAATTAAAATAGTTAAGTAAAACGAATCTGTAAATTCTTTTCATTATCGCTAAACTGTGCTATACTAAATTTAAGGAAACTTTGTGAATTTTGGAGGATTATATGCTTAAGAAAATTTTATTGATTGCTTTTTCACTTATGTTGATGTTGACGCTAACTTCCTGTTTTATTAAGCCGACAATACATATAACTTTAATTGAAAGCGAGAATGTTTCGAATATATACGAAAATCACTATAAACTGTGGCTTGAAGAGCAGACGGGTTTTAATATAGAGATTAATGAGATAACAATGAACTTCAGCAGTCAATATTTAGCCCAAGTAATTGCAGATGGCTCTCTTGAAACTGACATCGTGATAATAAACTCAGGTGAGAATCTCTCGGCTGCACTAACTGAAGAGGAAGCTTATGCACTAACTGATAGTTTTGTCAAACTTGATGACTATATAACTGAAGGAACTAATCTTTATTCTTTTTTCGATGAGTATGCAGAGCTTGAGGTGCGCCAGCAGCTAAATTATAATGATGAATTATATTTTTTCCCGACTATAAATTTATCGAGTAGCGCAAAGAACGGGCAGTCACTTTGGATAAATGCCGAGTGGTTAGAAAATTTAGAGCTTGAAGTTCCAAAGACTACAGAGGACTTGATAAAAGTGCTGTATGCTTTTAAAACAGGCGACCCTAACAGAAACGGTATTGGGGACGAAATTCCATTCACAGGAAGCGTTCAAAGCGATGATATGAAGAGCCACTTTGCGCTTATAAATGCCTTCACATATTTCGACTATAACAACATGGGAATGTACCTTGAGGGGGGAGAGCTTCGTTTTTCTCCGACAGAGGATGAGTTTCGCGAGGCGCTGATATATTTAAAAGAGCTATATGATTTAGAGCATATCCATGAAAGCTTGTTTACCCTTTCAGATAGTGGTGTTATAAAGCTCGCTAATGATCCCGATAGCATTTTAGGAGTTTTCTCCGCTACCAATCTATCAGATATAATTTCTGATGAAGAGGATAGCTTTAGCAACTATATAAATATAGCGCCGCTTTTAGGTCTTGAGCAGAATGCGGTAATACAAAAGGCAACTCCAGCCCCTGCAGCTGCTATTCTATCGAGCGCGAACAATCCTGAAGATTGCTTCTTGCTACTCGATACAATGCTATCAGAAGAGGGATTTTTGGTGGCTATGTATGGCGAAGAGGGGAAAAATTGGGAATATGCAGATAGCGGAGATATAGATATCTACGGCGAGCCTGCGACTATAAAAACAAGGATACCGATTACCGGCTTTTTGCAAAACAAGCATTTCGACGGGGTTGGCATGATGGTATACTATCCGCATTTGACAGATGGCGTCTGCTATACTGGTTATGATGAGGGATATATAGCCGCAGAGGCCTTTTTAGATAATATGCCACACTTTAGAGAAGAACAAACGATAAATTTGTCGAACCTTGAAATAAAATCAAATGATGACATAAGCTACCGACTCGATATGCTAAAAAGCTATATTGAAATCAGTATCGAGCAGTTTGTAACGGGGGAGAAATCAGTCGAAAGTGATGAAGATTGGCAAGAATACCTCGATGGATACTTCGCTTTCACAGATGTATTTGATGATATTGAAGAGGCGCTCGACCTATAAAGATTTTTTTAGATATCATATTTCCGGATATTATGAAGATAGTTCAATCGAAGGGGGTAGTTATGAAAAAGATAGTTCTTGCCATCGTAATTCTTGCACTTGCTGGTTGTAGCAACAACAGCCAAAGTTCATCAAATAGCGAAATCGATAGTTCGTCAAGGTCATATTATATCAGTTTTCCTATGGTGCCACCAGAGGATATCAGTTTTAACTTACTTTAAAAGGATGAAATATGACAGAGTTTAAAAAAAAGAAAATACGGAGAAAAATTAATAGTTTTATTGTTCGTTTTGGGGCATATACATTTGCTCTATTAATGTTGAATGGCATATTGTTTAGAGTGGTTTTTGGGTGGTTTTATGAAGATGGAAAACAGGCAATGCTTATTGCGGATATATCTATTACAGTTAGCTTGGGAGTGGCGATAATATTTATTATACTTCCTATTCTTTTCAGGTGGGATATTGACATCGAAAAACCACCTGGAGAATATAAAGACAATTTGATTTATGATAGCTTTAAAGATTTTTTAGAGGCAGCTAATAAGTATTTTATTTCTAATGGTTTTTCAGAGTACAAAAGTGAAGAACTGAAAGAGCTACAAGATGTTTGGGTGTACCAGAATATTAGCGGATTAAATAATTGGTCATTTAGAAGAGAATATAATATGATTGTAGTAATAGTGGAGATGGAAAAACTATCAAAAGAGTATTTTGATAAAGCTCAAAAAGCGATGACTATGGCATATGAAGTGGTAAAACATGAAATTTATGACAACGATGTTCCGACACATTGTCTTTGCATTTTTAACACTTTAAATATCGATGAAGAATTTCATGATTATTTTAGTAGAGATATGTATATGTCAGTAATGTCCGGTAAGGTGAATGTGAGGTTAATGGCAGGACTGTCCTTTGATGAAAAATCATTATATATTCAAAAGACAAATGATCTTAAAGGGCGTAAAGGATATAAGATATTGCTTTCCACTTTTTGCGACCTAATGCAAATCGAAACACCTGATTTCTGGACAAAAAAGAAAAAAGTTAAAAGGAATAAAGGCGAGAGAAATTAAGTTTCAGGGAGGTTGCCATCTGGTAACCCCTTTGGTATTAAATTTGTCTTTAAATGAGTTAGAGGAAAAATTGGGCGAGACACACACCGAAACCGGAAGATATAATTATTCAACCGATTACATAACCGATGACGCTTATCTAATTACCACTATGTTTGAAAAGAATATCATAGTTGAGGTAGTAAAACACGACCTTCTAACAGGCGAGGTTATCGAAAGGGTTAGTATCTGATAAGATTAACTCGTTATAGAAGAATGGTGGCATAAGATTTTATAGTTTGAAAAAATTGCATCAGGGGGAGTTTATGAGTAAAAGGGTAGCTTTTATTATATCGGCAGTAGTTTTACTGGTTATAGTTGGTGTTTTGGCAGCGTTTTCATTTTTTGATGAGAGCTATCCGTACCCTGATGATCATATAATCAAGTGGGCGGATCCTGCTTTTGAAGCGGAAATAAGAAAGGTGATTAAAAAATCTGAAGGTGATATAACAGTCGGAGAGCTAAATCATATTGAAGAGCTTTTTATTAGTGTAGACTATAGTTTTCCGGATGAAAGCAACAGAGGAGAGATTACCACTCTGGCGGATATAGTTTATTTTAATAATATTAATTGTTTGTCTATATACCATCATAAAATCAGTGATATAAGCGCTCTTGAAAACATGACGAAATTAAATGAGTTATGGCTGGATAGTAACAAAATTAGCGATATAAGTGCCCTTGAAAATTTAACGAATTTAAAGTATCTCTACCTGCATGACAATCAAATCAGTGATATAAGCGCTCTTTCGAATTTGACGAATGTAGTGAGGTTGGTTCTTGACAATAATCAAATTAGTGATATAAGCGCTCTTGCAGATATGACGAAGGTAGTGGAGTTCAGCATAGAAAATAATCAAGTTCGCGATATAAGTGCTCTGGAAGGTATGACGAAATTAGAAATTCTCCTGTTAAATAACAATCAAATAAGCGATATTAGCGCAGTTGCAGATAAGCCGAAGCTATTTAGTTTGTGGCTATCGAGCAATAATATTATTGATATTAGTATAGTTGCTAATTTAACGAGTTTAGAGATGCTGGGTTTACATGATAACCAAATCAGCGATATAAGCCCACTTGAAAATTTAACGAATTTAGATTTCTGCGGTTTAAATAGTAACCAAATTAGCGATATAAGCCCACTTGAAAATTTAACGAGTTTAGGGAGTCTGGGTTTACGTGATAACCAAATTAACGATATAAGTCCACTTGAAAATTTGCTGCTTTTAAGGACATTGGACTTAGCGAACAACCAAATTAGCGATATAAGCCCACTTGAAAATTTGCTGCTTTTAAGGACATTGAGCTTAGCGAACAATCAGATTAGCGATATAAGTCACCTTTCGAATTATCAAAACTTGCGGACGTTATATTTAGAAAACAACCAAATTAGTGATATAAGTCACCTTTCGAATTATCAAAACTTGCGGACGTTATATTTAGAAAACAACCAAATTAGCGATATAAGCACTCTTGCGAAGATGAATGGGTTAAGGTCGGTGAGTTTAGAGAATAATCCAGTAAGTGATTGGTCACCAGTGGCAGGCATTGAAGATGTGAGTGGTAGACCGGAATAATGAGATAACTTTAAATACATAGGAAAAATAAAAAATGACACTGAACCCAAGCTAATTGGGTCCAGCGTCACGCTGGCGGAGAGAGCGGGATAATTTGCAACGCAAATTCACGTCACCTCGCAGGCTCGGCGCCCATTTTCCTAAAAACTTGCCACAGGCAACTTTTCCAAACGGAAAATGCCTCCTCGGGGTTCGAATCCCAGATAAAAAAGGTTCAAAGCAGATAAATCTGCCTTGAACCTATTTGGCGGAGAGAGCGGGATTCGAACCCGCGGTGCGTTTCCGCACACCCGCGTTCCAGGCGAGCACCTTCGACCACTCAGACATCTCTCCGTGTTTTCAACTTCTGTATTATATCAAATATAACCTTAAAAATCAATGTTTTTTGACCGCTTGTTGTGTTTTGTTGATTATTCGCAAGCATTAATAAGAAACACCCACACTTTGTGCAGGTGTTTTGTCGTTATTTTTTCTTTTTACCATCGAATTCTGGGTTGAATGCATAGAAATTTTTGCTGTTTAGCTTATCCTGCGCAATGCCTACCGCCTCACCGAATCTTTGGAAGTGGACAATCTCGCGCGCGCGTAAGAATTTTATAACATCTCGAACGTCTGGGTCATCTGCAAGCCTTAGGATATTGTCGTAGGTAGCTCTGGCTTTCTGTTCTGCTGCCATGCTCTCTGCAAGGTCTGCGAAAACGTCGCCCTTAGATTGTAGATAGGTTGCAGAAAAGGCAGGGCCGCTTGCCGCTGCTGGATATAGGGCTGTTGTATGGTCGACAAAATAGTCTTGATATCCACCGGCTTTTACCTCCTCAATCGAGAGATTTCTCGTAAGCTGGTATACTATAGCGCTCACCATCTCCATATGCCCAAGCTCTTCGGTACCGATATCGGTAAGTAGTGCACGAAGCTCAGGGTAGGGCATAGTGTATCTTTGAGATAGGTATCTTGTCGCGGCTCCAAGCTCACCGTCTGGCCCACCAAACTGCGATAGAACAACCTTTGCCATAGCTGGATTTGGATTTTTAATCTTAATTGGGTATTGCAGTTTTTTATTATAATTCCACATTACTCGACTACCTCCCAAGGCCATGGATCTTCAACCCATTCAAAGTAGTTATCTGCTTTTGCAAGGGTATTGAAAAGTGGGCCGTATAATCTTGTGTACTCCGCCACAAGCATCTTGTGCATCTCGGCGTATTTCTTGTAATAATTCAAAGCTGACTTGTTGCTCGGGTGAGTATCTAAAAATAATACAACTTCATTTAGCGCAAAATCAACTTCTTGTAGTGTTTTTAGCAGTTTTTCTTTTGAATCCATCATTCCACCTCTTCCCCTGTGAATGGCAGATCAAGCTCTTTGAATATTGTTCCGCGAGGGAGGCCAACATCTGGCTCGTAAAGGTCGATGAATTTTTGTTTTGGTACATAAAACATCCCGACAACTCTTTTGTTTGACTGCTCAGTGTCGGGAGTAGTATTCATATTATACACAATAACACTCCTTTTATTGTAGGGTAGCATATACTATGCAAAGTCGAGCTTTTTTGACACAAAACACAACCCCCTCTGCCAACAGGTTAGTGAGCAGAGGGGGTATTTTAAGTTATACTAATGGAATATGTAAATAAAATTTCTGAATTTGTGATTAACATGATAAATATTTGATATATCGCAAAGGTTTTAATCAGAGGCTTCTTTTACAACTGGCTCTGTATCAAACTTTTCGCATATAGCAAGATAAATAGCGTCTGCAATTTTTTCAAGACCCTCGTTGGTTAGCCAGTTTTCGCAATCATATTCACTTGTGACATATCCAAGCTCAAGCAAAACGCCTAAATAGTCCTCATTGTTTATAACGGCGAGCGTTTGGCCTGTGAAGTTGTTTAGCTCCTCTTCTTCTTCGGTTAGAGAGTAGGTTATTATCTCATCGCCATCACGCTCATATCGCATATAAAAAAGTCCGCTTCCTTTTCGTGGTGTATGACCTATATCGGTAAGGTTATCGACAACTAAATTTGCAAAATCATAGCTCTCTTGCCAGTGTTTGTTTTCAGGGAGCTGTGGGTATATCTCAAAGCCAGAAACGTCTGAAAATTCAGCAGACATTGAATTAAAATGCAGACTTATAAAAAGGTCTGGAGCGATATTTTTAGTATATCGAACACGTCCATCGAGTGATAAATCTTCATCGTATGGGTGGGTGAGCAGGACGTTATAATTATCGTCATTTAGAAGACGAAGTCTTAAATATTCGGTGACTATTGGGGTGAGCTCCTCTTCTTTTAATATTCCTTGCGCTCCTGTTAATTGGGGACCATGACCGCTATCAAGCACGATAGTATTTCTATCTGGATAGATGATATCAGCAGAGACTTCCTCATCATCGTCGTCGATTATCAAAGCATTTCTGCTGAGAATAAATATGAGGCTAATAGCGCCGATTAAAAGAGCGACTGCTGCAAATACTCTTCCTTTATAGAGAACATATCTCTTTTGTTTTTTTCGCGTCCTTTTCATATTTCACCCCAAATCCTATTATATACTACTACAATTTACCAAACACTTCAACAACTATATATTTAGAATAGAGTAATTATTTATTAATTGCAGATTAATAATTTTATAATAAGATAAATTAATGGGGTAAATAAAAAAACTATATGAAAATTTCTTCATATAGTTGGGGTAAAAATATTAGTATATTTAATAATTTTTTAAAGTTCTTTTGTCTTGAAAATAGAAAATCACCCAAGATATTAATCCGGTTGCTCTTCGAGGAAAAGCTTTGCTATTAAACTTGAATAAAATAAACAACTAAAGATATTGCGAATAGAGCTATAATCATAGTTATCATAAGTAGCTGACTTTTTGGATAACCCTTAGGGGTTATTTGATTGCTTTTGTCAAGTTTCTTTATTATAGGGTATAGCTTTAAATAATAGGTTGCAATAGCTGGAATCATAACGCAAATTGATATGATTTTTGTTATATCCGAACCGGTTAAGAGTATAACTATTAAAAGGACGATAAACAGCAATTTGCATCCAGCGACCCAGTTTGCTAAATATTTTACAAATAAAAACATCGTCTCATCGCTTTTCGCAATACTCCAATGATTAAATGCCCTTAAACTGTTGCCATATTTAAACTCGGGACGAAAATATATTATTAAAACATTACTAAGCTCAATAGCGATAAATAAGATAATCGCAAAATCAAAAAACTGCATTTTAAACCTCTCAAATATAGCTAATAGATATATCTAATAGCATTATAACATAAAAGCGGTAAAAGTCAAGATTAAATTTAATATTTTTATATATTTTATTGAATTTTTATGCAGAAATTTACAGTTGTGCTTAAATTGAAGTGACTAAAATAAATTTGCAGCTGTTTTAAAAATATGATAAATTTAATTTTAAAGAAAAGCTGTGTAATTATGTATAGTAGTTGCAATTTAAACTCTGCAGATGTATAATATTTTTGTTGATAATATCAGATTATTAATTTTCTTTGATAAATAAACCAATTAAGGAGTTTATAGTGATTAAAATATTTGATGATAAAGTTTTTCTATTAAACGGTGAGAAGATAGTTCCTCGCAAAGAATTCATAGAGAGCTCTGCGGCATCTGGTAAGCCTGTTGATGAAAAAGCTGCAAAAGAGGGAACGATTTCCTATGGAATCCTATCAGCTCACAATATGTCGGATAACGATGAAAACTTGAAAATTAAGTTTGATGCAATAACGAGTCATGATATAACATACGTAGCTATAGTGCAGACTGCTAAAGCTTCAGGGATGGAAAAATTCCCAGTGCCATATGTCTTAACAAACTGCCATAATTCGCTATGTGCAGTTGGTGGAACGATAAATGAGGACGACCATATTTTCGGTCTTTCAGCTGCTAAAAAATATGGTGGAATATATGTTCCGCCGCATATCGCTGTTATCCATCAGTATATGCGTGAGATGCATGCTGGATGTGGGAGTATGATTTTAGGTTCAGATAGCCATACAAGATATGGTGCTCTTGGAACTATGGCGATAGGCGAAGGTGGGGGTGAGCTTGTAAAGCAGCTTCTATGCGACTCTTATGATGTTAAATATCCTGATATAGTTGGAGTTTATCTCGATAATGCGCCGATGCCAGGAGTTGGCCCGCATGATATTTCACTTGCGATTATTGGTGAAGTTTTCAAAAACGGATATGTTAAAAACAAAGTTATGGAATTTGTAGGGCCTGGAATTTCTTCAATGGATACCGATTTTAGAAACAGTATCGACGTTATGACTACTGAAACTACCTGCCTAAGTTCTGTTTGGTGTACCGACGAGGATACAAAAAAATATTTAAATATTCACGGCAGGGCAGATGCATATAAAGAGCTAAAACCAAAAGATGTTGCCCTTTATGATGGAATGATATATGTTGATCTTGCGGCTATTCGCCCGATGATTGCTCTTCCATTTCACCCGAGCAATACCTACACGATTGATGAGTTAAACAGCAATCTTTTTGATATTTTAGCAACTGTTGAGAAAGAAGCAAAAACTTTTGCAAATGATGATAATTTGAATTTTTGTCTGACTGATAAGATAGTTTCGGGCAAACTTCAAGTTCAGCAGGGGATAATTGCTGGATGTGCCGGCGGAAATTTTGGAAATATGGCTAATGCAGCTGAAATATTAAAGGCGGCTGATTGTGGAAATGATATTTTTCAGTTGGCTGTATATCCTTCCTCGCAACCTGTTTTTTCGCATCTCGTTCGTGATGGCTCTATTTCGAAGTTCATTGAGAGCGGTGCGACAATCAAAACAGCATTCTGCGGCCCTTGTTTTGGAGCGGGGGATACACCTGCAAACAATACCCTTAGTATTCGCCATACAACAAGAAATTTCCCAAGCAGAGAGGGCTCAAAACCTGGTAATGGGCAGATGGCGGCGGTAGCGCTTATGGATGCCAGATCAATTGCGGCAACTGCGGCGAATGGCGGCATTTTAACTGCGGCACCACAAATAGACTATAAAATCTCGGATTATAGCTTTGATGACTCGATTTACAAAAAAAGGGTATATCAAGGATTTGGTAAGCCTTGCAAAGATAGCGAGCTTACTTATGGTCCAAATATAAAAGATTGGCCGGAGATAAGTCCGCTCTCATCGAATATATTATTAAAGGTTTCGACTAAAATTATGGACGAAGTAACGACAACTGACGAACTTATTCCATCGGGTGAAACATCTTCATATCGCTCAAATCCTCTGGGTCTTGCAGAGTTTACCCTATCACGAAGGGATCCATTATATGTCGGGAGAGCAAAAGCAATAAACGCTATTGAGATTGCAAGAAAAAGCGGCGGAGAAGCATTTAAAGAAGATCCGAAACTCGAGTGGGTTTATAATCAAATTAAGAGCATTGGCGGATATGAAAGTATAACATTAGCGGATATTCAGATAGGCAGTGTACTATCGGCGATGAAGCCAGGAGATGGTTCGGCGAGAGAGCAGGCTGCAAGCTGCCAAAGAGTGCTTGGAGGTCTTGCTAATATAACGAAAGAGTATGCAACAAAGCGATACCGCTCAAATGTTATAAACTGGGGTATGATTCCTTTTCAGATAAATGGGGATATCGACTTTGAGGTTGATGACTATATATTTGTTCCAAATATTTTGGAGCATTTAAATGGCGATATGTCGAATATTAAAGGATATGTTATTGGTGAAAAAACAAGAGAAATCAATCTTTATATAACAGATATGACAAATGAAGAGAAGGCGATTATAAAAGCTGGATGCCTAATAAACTACAACAGAACAAGATAAAAAATAGCATGTTTCACCTTTGAATTTGTTTCTGTGGAAATTTATTTAAGCAAAATCTAAAAATATTAAATTAAACTAATAAAAGCACTGTAAAACTTCGGTTTTGCAGTGCTTTTTTATAATAGCCATAAAAGCTAAGATTGCCTATTAAAAACAATATATTCAAAAATACATCACAATTACAACATAATTTGCTGATAAAATTATTCGAAGGATGGTGATTTAGTGTATTACGATAAAAGATGTGTATTAATAGTTGATGATGAGATTAAAATGACGAGAGCAATAAGCGATTTTCTTGGCGCAAATAATTTTCATATATTAACAGCAGAGGACGGTGCAAGCGGCGAAGATGTTTATTATAAAAACAGCGAGGATATAGATCTTATATTGCTCGATGTTATGATGCCGAATGTTTCAGGTTACGATATGCTTAAAAACATCCGTGGCAATAACTGCTTGGTGCCTGTTATTATGCTAACCGCAAGGGGTGAGGAATATGACCAAGTTTATGGGTTTCAGCTCGGTGCTGACGACTATATAACAAAACCATTTTCTCCATCGCTTCTTTTAGCAAGAATTGACTCGGTACTTAAAAGAGTTGGCAAAGCGACAACTGATGAAATCAGAGTTGATACAATTTCGGCAAACCTTGCTACACGCACCATAACAAACAGCGGCAATCAACTAACACTTACAAACCGAGAGTTTGAGCTTCTTGTTTTTTTCCTTATTCATCCAAGGCAGATATTTAGTCGTGAGCAACTTTTAAATAACGTTTGGGGATATGATTTTGAGGGAGATGAGCGAACAGTTGATACTCATATAAAGCAACTTAGAACAAAACTTGCAGATAAGGGGAAATTAATAAAAACTGTTCATCGAGTAGGGTATAAGCTTGAGGTTGCAGTGTGAAGATTTCAATAAGATCTAAAATAATACTAACATTTACAGCGCTTATGGCGATAGTTCTTGTGGCGCAACTTATATTTAATAGTTTTTTTGCTGAGAGTTTTTACACCCAGCATAAGCAGGATATCATAGCAGGGGCAAGCGATGTTATTAAAGAGCAGTTTAATGGCGATTATGAATCGTTTGAGTTGCTTGTTGAGAGCTATGAAAGCCAGCACAGTATTAATATAACGGTGATTTATAATAATGAGCTTTTTTATACAACAACAAATAGAATGCTACAACTACCTCAAAACTTTAAATATGATTACGATGTAAGCTCAATTCTCTCAGAAACTTCGCAAAGCGGAAGACCAACACCGCCACCTGAAAAAAACGATCTCGATTTTCGTGAGAGTTTTGAGTTTGACGGTAAAGAGGTTATCATTATGCTAAATGTACATGCTGAGGCGATTTCTGAAAGCGTTTCGGTTTTTTCAAATGCAAGCCTTATGATAACTCTTGCTGTGTTTATTATCGGGTTTATTGTCTGTCTGCTTATTTCAAATAGCATTACAAAACCTATAAGGGCAACGCTTGCGGTTACAAATAAACTTGCAAAACTTGATTTTAGCGACAGCGTTAATGAAAAGATCAGCTCAACTGAGCTTGCTGGATTGGCAGTTGGAATAAATGAGATGTCGCAAAAATTAGAGGTTGCAACGAATGAGCTTTATTCTGCAAACGAGAAACTAAAAGCAGATATCGACTACCAGAAGAAAATAGAGAATATGCGTCGTGAATTTATTGCAAATGTTTCGCATGAGATGAAAACTCCGCTCGCCTTAATGCAGATTTATGCAGAAAACCTAAAAAGCGATTTGCCGGGGATAGATAAAGACTATTACTATGATACGATTATTGAAGAAAGTCAAAGCTTAAGCTCGATGCTCTCTTCGCTTCTCGATATATCCTCTATCGAAAATGGCCTTATGACTATGAATTTAAGAGAGGGATCATTATCAAATGTCTGCAAAAATTTTGTGCAAAAACTTGCGCCGATTTTAGAAGATTTTAATGTTTATTACGAGATTGAAGATGATGTTGAGGCGGTATTTGATGAAAAGTATATAGAGATGGCGATGAGAAATTATATAGTGAACGCAACTGAACATACAAAAAAAGGCGGTACTATAAAAATAACCCTTGATAAAAATCGCAGATTTGCAGTTTATAATGAGGGAAGCTATATTAGTGAAGAGGACTATGAACGAATTTGGGAGAGCTTTTACAGGGCCGATAAATCCCACAAAAGAGGGAATAAAAATGTAGGTCTTGGGTTAAGTATTGTGAGAGCTGTTATTGAAGGGCACGGCGGTAAATACAGCCTACAAAATATAAACGACGGTGTCATATTTTCGTTTGAAGTTTAGTTGCTTTTAATAGTTTTGAAAAGAGATGGAAACATCTCTTTTTTTGCGTATTTTAGGTTATATTGGTTTGGGTAAAGTTGCCCCACCGCCCACAGCAAACGCACTTTCGTGCGTTTAGTCGTCTGTGGCGACTTTGGCGATTTATAAATCGCCGCTGTGGGCGGCAGGGGCGTCACTTCATATAAAACAAAGACGAATTATGTCAATAATTAACCACAATTCAATCACAACTCTATCAAAACCGATTCCTATACTTAAACTATCGAAAGGGGAATAGATATGAATTTCAAAAAACTTTTAACAGATAATAAGAAAAAAATCATTACAGGTACATCTTTAATAACTGCGGTAGCGGTAGTTACGATAGCTATATCGACAACTGCCTTTTCTGCCGATACCTCAAGGAGTGCAACTTCGGGAAGTGGAGTGAATGCAGAGGGTGCCGCATATAAAGAAGAGGTAGTTGTTGTTGGTGATATCGTTGTCGGAACGAGCGAGATAGCAACAGCATCAATGGCGACCTATGATATAACGCTTCCATTTTCAACCTCAGTTGATGAATTCTACGTAAAACAGGGTGAATATGTTGAAGAAGGGGACGCTTTGTTTTCCATAGATACACAAAACTACAGTGAAATCTATGCTGAGCTAAGCGATAGCCTTGATGCTGCAAGAATAGCGCTCACCTCAGCGCAGCTAAAAGCAGAGAGCGATAAACTTGTAGCTTCTGCAGAGTATGATATGAATATATTAAACGGGACACAGGCAGAAAATATTTATAATCTAACAATTGAAGAGCTAAATCAAAACCTTTCAAAGCTTGAGAGCGAAGTGTTAGCGCTTGAAGAGCAAAAAGCATCGATAGAGGCACAGATAGAAGCTGCAAATAAGGCAGAAGAAGAAAGTGAGGATGACCAAAGCTTGAGTGGAGCACCTGAAACGGTTGCTGCAGATGGTAATGAAGTTTCCCAAATAGAGGAAAGCCAGCCAACAGAGGATAGCAGCTCAACTAATGAAAAGACACTTGAAGAGCAACTTGAAGAGATAAATACCTCTCTTGAATCAAAATATAATGAGCGAGATAGTTACAAAGTAACGATACAGCAGAAAACAGAAGAGGCAGGCAATGCCTATGATAGCAATATCTCAAACTACAACAACGCATACGCCGACTACGAAAACACATTAGCTTCAATTAACAATACGCTCGCAACAGCGCAGACAAAAGTAACAGAGCTTGAAAACGACATAGCCGAGCTTACCACTGCAAATCTCTCAGGCGGAATATATTACGCACCGATTTCAGGATACGTTATGTCATACAACGAAGCAGGCAACAATATAAATGCCGGCAACACTATTCTATCTATTGCAGATAGCTCGAATATAACCGTTGCAGTGAGTATAGCGCAGGAGGATATAACATCAATTTCTATTGGAGATGATGTAAATGTTGTTTTTGATGCATATGAAGATACAACTGTAAAGGCGATAGTCGATAGCATTATAATGACTCCATCAGGCGGTATGAGTTCATCAGTAAACTACACTGTAAATATTCTCTGCGACCTATCATCATACACCGATATGGTTGTGTTTCAAGGGATGAGCGCCACCCTCACATTTGTTGAAAAGCAGGTTAATGATGTTCTTATCGTTTCAAATAAGTGTATAACTCTAATTGATGGTAAGCAGTATGTCAAGATGATTGATACAGCTGGTGAGATCTATGAAGTCGAGGTCACAACAGGCTTCTCTGATGGTTTTGATACCGAGATAACAAGCGGTCTTACCGAGGGAGATGTTGTTATAATCGAGAGTGTGGTGAGCTAATTTGCGATTTTCGGAAATTTTAAAACTCGTCCTTATAAATATAAAACAAAACAAGTTTAAGGTATTTTTAACTTCACTTGGAATAATAGTTGGTGCCGCAACTATCGTTATGGTTATAGCGATAGGTGAGGGCGGAAAGCAGGATGTACAAGAGCAGTTTAAAACGCTAAATGCAGGCACTGTCACTGTTACCTCTGAAATGTCTATGGGTGGAATGGGCGATATGGGCGGTATGGGTGATATGGGCGCTATGATGGGTGGAGGCGAAATGCCCTCAGCTGGCGGCTCAATGCCATCTGCTGGCGGTGCTTCATCAGGTGGTGGCAGAGATAGCGGAGGCAGTAGCGGCGGTATGAGTAGTAGTCGCTCAACTATGGTAATGTCACTCCCAAACCTCGATAGCGAAGACCTTGAGGATATTTTGCTATTTGTCCCAGATATCGAAACAGGGGCAATTTCAGCAACAACAACCCAAACAATACTCTCTGAGAACTTAGAAGAGGGAATTAGTTATTCGGTCGTCGGAACACAACCATCCTACTCTACAATATCAAACTTAACCTTATCAGTAGGTAGCTTTATAACAGATACCGATATTGAGAATGAGAGCAGAGTTGTAATACTCGGATACGATGTTGCAATAGAGCTTTTTGGCTCTGCAATGGCAGCTTATGACGAGAAAGTTGAGATAGATGGCAGACTCTATGTCGTAAACGGAATATTAAATCAGATGGGGACAGTTGTTTCTGGCATTAACCCAGACACAAGCGTATTTATGCCTTATTCAACAGCTGATAAATACCTCTTTTCAACCGATACTCAAACGCAAATTTCACTTCTCGCAGGCGATGTTGACAGTGTACCAGATGTTATAGAGAACACAAGTCTTGTCCTATCCCAATCAAATACAGGACTTCAATATAATATAGAAGATGCAGGTGCTACGATGGACGCCGCTATGCAATCAGCAAATACTTTATCACTTCTTTTGTTAGCGGTTGCTGTAATAGTGTTTATAGTTGGCGGAATTGGGATTATGAATGTTCTGTTTGTTTCGGTTAAAGAGAGAACAAGGGAGATAGGAGTATTAAAAGCGCTCGGCACCAAAAAAGGCGATATTCTTTTCCTATTCCTAACCGAAGCTGCAACGATAGGATTTATCGGTGGAGTGATAGGAGTGCTTTTAAGCTTTGGCATAGCGCCGCTTATGCAGTATGTTGATATTTCAGTAGTCCTTACAGCAGAAAGCTTTGCGCTTGCATTCTCTTTTGCGGTAGTAACAGCAGCGGTTTTTGGTTTTTATCCAGCATTTAAAGCATCAAACTTAGTGCCAATAGAAGCACTTAATAACGAATAAGGAGAAAAATATGAGAAAGATTTTAAGCTTAGCTTTAGTAGCCTTTTTATCACTCTCGCTCATCGCTTGCAGCACAGAGGCGAGCGAAAACGATGGTGGAACAGGAGCGCCGCAAAATAGTGACCAGGGCAGCGGACAGTCGGAGCTACCCGAAGGAGCAATTAGATATGTAGGACTTGTAACCGATATTGTCGGAAACTATCTGACCGTTCAAATAGGCGAGATGGCAGGTGGAATGGCTGGCGGCGAGATGCCAGAAGGGATGGAGCGACCTCTGGACGGAGCTGATTTTGAAGGCGGCGAAATACCTGAGGATATGGAGCGCCCTGAAGGTGGAGCTAATTTTGAAGGTGGCGAGATGCCTGAAGGTGGCGAGATGCCTGAAGGTGGAGGTCGATTTGAAGGCGGTGAGATGCCACAGGGAATGGAGCGAGGCGAGGGCGCAGTGTCAGGTGGAATGTCCCTCGAGGGCAGCGATTACAGTGAGATAGTAGAGCTTACCGATGAGATAAAGGAATTTAATATAGCGGTTGGAGTGCCTGTTAATATGTTTGGAAGTGAGATGAGCTTTTCACAGATTACTGATGGAATGTATCTCTCGATAACAACAGATGAAAATGGAAATGTTTTATCTGTGGACTTGTTGGGATAGATTATGATAGAGATAAAAAATGTAACAAAAAAATACGATACCGCTGGAAGTGAGCTTTTAGCCCTAAACTCGGTATCACTCAATATCGAAGAGGGAGAATTTGTCGCAGTGCTCGGCCCCTCGGGCAGCGGCAAATCAACCCTTATGAATATCATAGGATGTATGGACTTATGCTCAGACGGCGAATACTATTTAGATGGTATTTCCGTTCACGATAAAAAAGGAGAGCATTTAACGAGAATTCGTAATGAGAAAATTGGGTTTATATTTCAAAAGTACCAGCTTATTCCAACTTACAGAGCAATTCAAAATATATTTATGCCGCTTCTTGCAAGGGGGATTTCTACAAAGGAAGCAAAACTGATAGCTGAACCGGTAGTTGAGATGCTCGGACTAACTGACAGGGTAGCACATCGACCATCAGAATTATCAGGCGGACAGCAGCAGAGGGTAGCGATTGCAAGGGCGCTTGTAACAAACCCTAAAATTCTACTTGCCGACGAGCCAACAGGAGCGCTTGATCAGAAAACAGGCGCTGAGGTAATGGAACTATTTCAAAAATTAAACGATATGGGAAATACAATAGTTATGATTACTCATGATGAAAATATAGCAAAAAAAGCGAAAAGAATTATCAGAATAGTTGATGGAGAGATAGCTTGATATTAGTTTCGTGAAAAATAGAAATGTAATATAATTCTTTTCTACCATTAAAATATCGACCTTTAGAGGTTAGCTTATAAACTAACTTCTAAAGGTCGATTTGTTTTGGTTATCATGTCGCTTTATTGTTTAGTAATATGTACGAAACTAAACCACTAATATTTTAGCTTCAGAATAGATATCGACATATTGCTCATCAGAAAAATATGCTGGTAGGCGATCTCCCTGATATGATTCAATAGCGCCATTGCTGCTTGGTGCGAAGAGCTCTGCTTCCCAAACAACTTCTCCGTTTGAATCAACCTCTATAAAGGCGGGATATGTTGCGTAGCTTGTTAGATTTTGAGGTTGCCACCTATCAAACATACCAAGATAATTACCAGTTGATTCAAGGTAATCAGCGTCACTTCGTATCTGAGAGTAGAGCTCTTCTCCGCGCTCTTTTCCGTACTCAAAAATCTGCTCAACTTCCAAAGTAACTTCATTTATTCTATAATGAACTATTCGCGAGTAGTACTCTGAGTCCCAATCAATACCATGATAGTTTTCGCTAATATATTCCCTTGAAAAACCGTTATCGAAAAGGGTTATGTCAATTGTATCGGGGTTGTTATCTAAATCAGGGAGTAGGTAGGCGGCATGTTGGTTATAGTGATGTTCAAATTCTTCACCAATAGGTTTTAAAAGAAACTGCTCATAGTAACTCATCCAGTCGTAATCATCCGCTAAAATCCAATGAATGTCACCATCGGGCCAGCTAATTTTCGCAACAGTTGATTGAAAGTTTCCAGATATGATTATGCTCTCATCAGATGCTATATATTCTATCGAATTTAAATGAAACCAGTCGAGATTATCTCGGGTGAAGTTGTCCGCATAGAAAGAATATGAAAAGCGGCTTCTTGAAAGTACCTCACGAAGGTCTAATGTATTTACAACTTCGCCTGTCATACTATCAATTTCAAAGATGAAATCTTCTGATGAGTCGGTTGTGTTATTTGAAGCTATAAGTAGGTTTCCGTTATCCATAGCCTCGATATCGTGGTGAATAAAATATTCTAAATCGTGTATCGTATGGATTTTTCCCATTTTATCAATCTCGACAACATAGTTATCATCTAAGGTGTTCATGAAAAATCTATCATTATAAACTTCATTAACTTGTCCGAATATTATATCGGTGAGCATCCAACGTATTTCACCATTTTGGTCAAATGCAATTTTGTTTTGATATGTACGGTCATCAGAATATAGAAAGTTAAGTCCTTCTGTATAGTTGTATGATATTGTGTTTGCGGTGATTATTAAATCATCATAAGGAGAGGGGAGTTTTTCTGTTTTTATTATAGCTTTGTATTCACCGATAACCTCGTCATCCAATGAGTATAGAGTGTATTCTATTTGATTTTCAGTATCTGCATATAAACCATATACGGGAATAGTATGTGAAGTTGCAGGGGTTGTGAATTTATGGCTATCTCCAGACTTCTCATACAGTCCATCATCAATAGAAACCTCGATATAGCACTCTTCATCGGTACTAAAAATAATAATGCCACTTAGAGGAGAGTTACTATAAGGATTTAGCTCAACATAAGGATTTTCAGGGGTGTAGTCATTGTTTGCAGCAGCTGTTTGAAGATTTTTATCAACATCTGCTTGATATTTTACAAGCTCGATAAGCTGATTATAAGTTTCATCTATTATGCCAAGATAATTAATAACAGGCAAAATTAGATTTACTGCGAATACAGCGGCGACAACAATGGAAATGCCACCTGCTATATTTAAAGCAAGTTTTGGGAAAGTTGCTTTTTTTATAATAAAAAGCAGTATACGATAAAGATATGCTATAACTGTTGGTAAAGTTAGGCTTAAAATAATAAGATAAATAATATAGGAAGCTATACTGTTAAAATCTGTAAGTAAGCTTGAGACCACTGCGTCAATACTATTGCTATCCCCGATTTCTATCCAATGGATAAATAACTGGTAACCAAAGGTGATAAATCCGAAAATTATCGCAAATAATCCTTTAAGTAAAGAAGAAGCGTTAATTTTTGATAGCTTAAAGAATATGAAAGTCGAGATAACGCCAGACAGCAAAAAAGTTACCGATAATAAAAATATGTTCATAATAACCCCCGTTTTCCGTTTTTATAAACGGATTTTTTAATTCTATCACTAAGATAGATGTTTTTATAGCCATCATACAAAATTGTTGTGATGAAGTTTTGGTGGAATACGCTTTTTTTAAATATATTATTATTTGTGTTTGTTATCAATGGAAGAATAGGGGCAAAATGGTGGCAAAATGGGGGCAGATGCAGAAATTTATTATTTAAAAGATATTTTATAAAGAATGTTGTGTTTTTTATTATATAGTGATAGAATTAATGCGGTAATGTATAAACATTATTGTCTATTAAAAATATCGAGCAAATTTGGTTTTTGAAGGGGTAGAAAGTGAAAAGAAAAGAGAAAATATTGCTAATAGCCGGAATTGTTTTTATCGCTTTTAATATGCGAATTCCGATAACATCAGTAGGTCCGGTAGTTGACCTTATAAAAAATGAATACTCATTATCAAACTCTATTGCAGGTCTTATAACAACTATACCGCTTTTGGTTTTCGTGGTAGTATCACCATTTGTAGCTAAAGCAATCGCAAGCTTTGGGTATGGTAAAACTATGATGTTGGGGCTTTTTGTCTTAGTAGCTGGTGAAGTGCTTCGCTCATTTGCAGGGGTTGTTGGACTATTTGCAGGTACAGCGCTTATAGGAGTTGGCATTGCGGTCGCGAATGTTCTCTTGCCCGCTGTAGTTAAGCTTAAATTTCCAGAGAAGATAGGTATAATGACCAGTGTTTACACTACATGCATGGGAATATTTTCTTCAATCGGTGCAGGACTTAGCTATCCTCTTGCAGCAGAATATGGACTTGGCTTTCAAAATGCTTTTGCGCTGCTAATACCTATTGCTGTTATTGCAATGATTGTATGGATACCGCAGCTTAAAGTGCCTAAAGAGGTATCTACAGTTGAAAACAAATCTGCCTCAACTGCATCAATTTGGAAATCAAAACAAGCGTGGGCTATAACAATTTTCATGGGGTTACAATCCTTTATGTATTTTTCGATGGTGGCGTGGCTTCCGACGATTCTCCAATCAAAAGGTATTTCCGCTGGAGCTGCGGGTAGTATTGCAACAGCATTTCAATTAGCGCCCATTCCAATCAGTTTTTTTGTTCCAATAATCGCTGCAAAACTAAAAAAACAAAGTCCGCTCGCGGTAATTATATTTGCGTTCTTTTTCATTGGAACAAACTTAATTCTATTTTCAACAAACAGCGTTTTGATATCAATCGGTGTAATAATATTCTCGTTTGGTACAGGAAGTAGTTTATCATATGCAATATCGCTATTTTCACTAAAAACAAAATCTGCAAAAAAATCCGGTGAACTTTCGGGAATGGCGCAGACTGCCGGGTACTTTTTAGCGGCATTTGGTCCTATAACTATCGGTGCTATATATGATCTTTTAAAGAACACAGAAGTCGTGCTTTGGCTACTCTTAGCTGTTTCAATTGGAATTTTGATATTAGGTTCAGTTGCTGGTAGAGATGTATATATTGAAGACTAAGATCTGATAATAAATCAATTAAATTATAGGTAAATGGATGGAATTGCAATTAAAAAATGAAGCAATTTCTTCTATGGATTGTATGTACGCAAAAACTAAAATTACATATTCAGGGAATTTAAAAAGCACTGTAAAACATAGGTTTACAGTGCTTTTTGCTCGTGATAAGAAGATTCGAACTTGCGCCTCTGCGTCCCAAATTACTCTGAGAGATTTTTTTGTGGTTTTATAACGGAATTAAAGGCGAGTTATTCCGTCTATGGGATTGCATGTAGCCAAAATATATCACTTTTGTAAATATAATTGCTAATAAGTTATATGATTTGCGATTAATTTATCTGTTATGTTTAAAGTTAACCTTGCGTTTACCTTTTGCAAATATACTAAGCACATCAAAAAAATTGCGAGGTAAATTATGAAAAGTACAACTGAAAACAAACTGACAAAAAAGAAAATCTCTAAAAAAACAATTATAATTATTATATCTATTTGGGTGGCGGCGATTTTGCTCTTTTGTATGCTTGGCAAAAAGATAACTGTCAATGCAAACGGCGACGCAGAATT
>CAYJGN010000025.1:27050-27460 GCA_964369635.1 uncultured Oscillospiraceae bacterium | reverse complement strand
CCAAGAACGAGATTTCCTATTTGAATAGTAGCAACTCGAACACCGTCTATTATCCGCGGAAGATAGGTAACGGCAAGGTTCATAACGTTTTCAAGAGTGGCGTCTATATCTATATAAAATTCACTCACCGTCTCTTCTGAAACAAGGCCGCTTGAAGAGAGAAAATTAAAGAAGTTTGTAAGAAGAACATCAGCTTCATCTCTATAACTATCAAAGTTCGTTACAAGCGCTGTTATACTTTGCGCAAGTTGCGGAACAACTATATTTAGAATTACCGCTATAAAAAGCAGAATCGTAACATATGCAAAAAATATAGAAATTGCCCTCGTAGCGCCTTTTTGCTTCTTTGAAGGTTCTGGTGATTTAACAATAAATTTTTTGACCACCTTTCGCTCATAGAGCTTCATTAG
>CAYJGN010000025.1:10314-27040 GCA_964369635.1 uncultured Oscillospiraceae bacterium | reverse complement strand
TTTATAAAAAAAGCGAAAATTGCCGCGTAGATTATTGGAGAAGCAATAGATAAAAAACTCGAAACGACACCCCAAATAAGCGAAAAATTTGAAACCGCCAAAAAGAAAACTATAACTGAGCATCCGACAAAAATAGAATAAAGCGCTATTTCAAGATATTTTTTATTGTTAAAAAACTTCATATCACCCTCCTATTACTCATAAGCTATTAAAACTTCGTCTTCTGCAGCAACTTTTGTTAGATTATTAAAATCTTTCTGCTCTTCATTTACATACAGCACCCATTTTTTATCATCGAGTGACGGAGTTCCAAAAAAATCATCATAGTCCCCTAAAACCTCGCTATAGCTTATACCTTCTTCGCGTAAAACTTCGAGAATAGGAATATATAACGAGTAGCTCCCTGTGCTGTATGCTATTTCATTATTATAAACTTCCCCGCCGCTTTCATCAGTTATCGTTAGCTGGAATGTTATCTTCGTTCTATTTGCAAAATCTGCTTCTTCTACCGAAAAAGCACTGCTGCATCCAGTCAATAAAACAGCTAAAATCAGCAAAACCACTATTACTTTCTTCATTTTCCCTCCCCTTTACTTGGCATTTTAAATTCATTTCGCTCGTCTTGTATATTCAAAACTTTTAAAATAGTTTTGTTATATAGTTTTGCAAAAAAAGTTATCAATGGTCCTAACATAAATACACTGATAATTGTTCCAACACCAAGCACACCACCAAGTAGTGTTCCGACAACGGAAAAAGTGAAATCAGATGTTATCTTTATGTATTTATAGGGTATTCTTGTTAAATCGGAAATACCGAATATAATCGCATCTGTACTACCTATACCGAATCGAACGCTAATCGCAAGTCCAATTCCAGCAGACTCAATAACAATGCCAATCAGCAAAAATAAAACTCTTATACCGAATGAGTATTCTCCGGGAAATACCATATTAAAATAAGGTTCTAAAAAACTTAGCATAGGGCCTAATGTGAAAGAGCCGAAAAATGTTCCGATAAAAACATTCTTTCGAGCAAATAAGCAAGCAAGAAACAAAAAAGTTAAATTATTTAATAGCGTTAGTGTTCCAAACGAAAGCGGTATAACTTGCATTAGCCCTTGAATGAATAACGAAATAGGGTCTGTCCCAAATCCACTTTCAAGAAAAAACAAAATACCAATTGCCAATAAAATAATATACAAAAAAAACAAAATGCTTTTTTTAATTACGATTTCTGCTGTTAAACCTTTAAATTGATTCAAAATTTTTCCTCCGATAGTTTTATGCTAAAATCTTCATAGAGAAGAGATAGATTTTTATTATAATGTGGGTCGCCTGCAGTTAGAAAATCTTTGTGCTTTGATTTGAAAAAATCAATTTCAGAGCGAAATCTACGCATCTTTTCTGCGCTATCTTCATTTCCGCGGCTTTTGCTTTCATAGTGATAAAGCGTTGCATTTGGTAAAAATATATTTCGATAACCAGCCATTTTTAGCTTTAGTGATAAATCAACATCATTAAAAGCGACTGATAGCCTCTCTTCAAATCCACCGACAGAGCGAAACTTCTCTTTGCCAATAACAACAGCAGCAGCAGTTACCGCTGATAACTCTTGTGCAACGCAAAGCCTTGCAAAGTAGCCAAAATCGCTTTTTAAATAGTGCTTGTGGACATGTCCCGCAACTCCCCCAAGACCAACAACTATTCCTGCATGCTGGATAGTATCATCAGGATAATAAAGTTTAGCACCAACAGCACCTACATCATCCAAAACAGCATAGCTTACCATATTATGAAGGCTATTAGCATCAATAAACTTAATATCATTATTTAAGAAAAAGAGAAGCTCTCCCCCCGCGCGCTCCACCGCAAAATTATTAATAGCGGAATAATTGAAAGGGGCTTTATAGCTTAAAATTTGCACCTTGCTTTCTTTTTTTAGCTCCTCATAATAATCAAACGTTTCTTTCTGAGAAGAATTATTCTCAACAATAATTATCTCAATATTTTTATAGCTTTGCATTAACAGAGAATTAATTGCACGTTTTAAATAATCGCTGTTATCTTTATTTGGTATTATAACCGATACAAGCGGCTCTTCTTTTAAATTATAGTTTGTATTATAAGTATTTGGAGCTGCTCCAACAGTTGCAATTGCATCTATTCCTTTGGATTTATAAAAATCATTTAGCGCACGAATACCGCTATCCGTTGTATACTGCTTGTTTTTGGGGTTTTGCGCAGTGCTATTATCAGAAACCCTCCAGTGGTAAAGAACTTTCTCGATATGCGATATCTTTTTCGCCGCATCTGTTGCACGTAAAACAAAATCAAAGTCTTGCGCACCATCAAATCCTGCCCGCACTCCACCAATTTTGTCGTACAACTTCTTTGAAACAGCTGTTAGATGAGAGATATAATTATAGCTTCTAATCGTATATGGTGAATATGACGGCTTAAAATGCGGATCAAAGCGACTTCCTTTAATATCAATTTTATCTTCGTCGGTATATATAAAGTCAGCACCCTTTACAGCTTCATTGTATACCCCGTACAGTGCATTTGGCGCTAAAAGGTCATCATGGTCAACAAACAATAGATAATCCCCTGTTGCAATTTCTGCTGCGATTATAGTATTTTCTGCGATACCTTTATTTTCAATCTTTTTATATATTATCCTGTTATCCTTAAAATCATTTAAAAAATCAGCTCTACTATTATCGGTCGAACCATCTACAAATATAATCTCAAAGTTTTTATAGTTTTGGCAGATAAGGCTGTCTACGAGTTCCTTTAGTAAAATCTTATCGGTATTATAAAGCGGTACTAAAATCGAAAACTTTATATCCCCCATTAACTCTTCTGCAACAAAACTCTCATTTTGTTTTATATATTTTGCGTAGTCATTTTTATTTTTGCTGCCGCTTTTTTTAGCTTTTTTACCTATAGTACGAAACAAAGTTTTAATACCTTGCTTTTTAGCTATCTCAAATATTCTGCCTGTATAATATCTTATTTTATAAAGTTTCATCCATCACCTTAAAGCACATCGGCAAACGATGGGCGAAGTTTTTTGAAGACACTTGACCCAAACAGCGAAAACAAACCGACAAACGCCCAAAAATAAAGGCTTTCAAGCGGTTTTTCAAAGAACCAAACCCCATAAATAATGCTCTCGCGAAATCCTTCGGTAATATAAAAGACAGGATTTAAGAGTGCTATAAAGCGCAATCCACTATCTTTAATCATCGAATAATTCCACATAATAGGAGTTGCCCACATACCTATCTGCATAATGATTTCAAGGAGCGGTGAAAAGTCTTTTAAAAAGGATGAAAAAGAGGTGAAAAGCCAAGATACAGATGCTATTAAAGCTGTTGCACAGACAATATAGTAAATAATCTGCACAAAATGCGGGATAAACGCTATCCCATTTAAAAACGAAATAGCAAACAAAACGATAACCAAAAAAATATGGACAATAATCGAAGAGATAATTTTAACTACCGGCAAAACAGATATTGGAAAAACAACCTTCTTAACAAGGAAATTGTATTCGTTTAAGCTATTTGCAGATGCTAAAATTCCCTCACTAATATAAAACCACGGTATAAGCCCACAACACATCCAAACGATAAACGGAACACCGTCAACTGGAGTTGAGCGAAGTCCAATAGTGAAAACCGCATAGAGAACAGCAATGGTTGCCGCAGGTTTTATAAATGCCCAAATAAACCCTAAAATAGATGAGGTGTATCTCTTTTTAAAATCGTTAATTCCAAGGTTAATAATAAGCGCTATATTATTTTTTATCTCAAAAAGTATGTCCGTCTTTTTATTCATTAATATTCTCCTGTCAATCCCTATAATTATACACTTTTTTGTTATAATTCGCAACTAAAACTATTATGGACAGACAACAAACAAGCTATAACTTTCATACTCCTTTTAAAAGGAGGGAAATACATGTTAGAAATATTATTAATCTCGCTATCTTCGATGATTTTTTTTGCTCTTCATTCGATAAACTCATCTTCATTCCCAAAACCGCTAACGCCAGAAGAAGAGCTTGATTACTTCAAAAAAATGGCAGACGGTGATAATCTTGCACGAAACAAGCTTATAGAGCATAATTTACGCCTAGTCGCTCATATCACAAAAAAATACTACTCGGTCACAAAAGATGTTGATGATCTTATTTCAATAGGAACAATCGGACTTATTAAGGCAGTTAATTCATTTGATTATAAAAAGAGTATCAAATTTTCAACCTATGCCTCCCGGTGTATTCAAAATGAACTACTTATGCATTTTAGGAGCAGTCGAAAGAACCAAGGAAATGAAGTCTTATTCTCAGACCCGTTCGATAATGATAAAGATGGCGTTGCGCTCATAGACCTTATATCAACAAACGAGGATATTGTTGAAATTATTGACACAAAAATTAAAACAACTCAGCTACTCTCGATATTATCAAAACTATCAGCACGAGAAAAAGAAATTATTATTATGCGGTACGGCCTCTACGCAACAACCCCACTTCCTCAAAGAGAAGTCGCAAAAAAGCTTAATATCTCAAGGAGCTACGTTTCAAGGATAGAGAAAAAAGCGCTGACAAAGCTTCGCTATTTTTTTGAAAAGAGCGGATACTCAGACTCGGTTGATTAAATGAAGAAAATCGTTAATTTCTAAAACAGAAAAATCCGCCCATTCTGGCGGATTTTTCTCTGCAATATCTTGCAAGTGTTATCTGTCATAGCTTTCTATATCCAATAAACTTACAAAACTTAAAATCGTAAAACTTTCTATTACAATAAAATACAGCAAGATAAATTGCAAAGAACAGTTATGAAAAAAATCCTTATGGTAATCCCCTTGCGCAACTTATACCCTTCAGTGTTTTATTATTTCGCAGCCTCAATCTGCTCATATAAGGCTTGCGCATCTATAACGTTGATCATGCCATCTTCATTTAAATCATTAAAACTATCAAATTCTTGATTGGTTTTTATATAATTCATAAGAACTTCAAAATCTTGAAGGTTAATATCACCACTCTTATCTATATCACCTTTTTTATATCCTATATCGGTGGTTTCTTCAACAAGATAGTGAAAATAAGTCTCTTTTCCATAAAAGGTAACAGTTGCTATCCTCTCGCCTGATGATGCTGTATTGAAATTTTCAAATTGGTACTCCCCTGCTTGCAACACCTTTGTCCCGTTTGTATAGTTTGCAGTGATTGAAATAATATCGTAGTCGATATCATCTCCCACCTTATAAACAAGTCGAGGTGGAACATTCGCAGTTATTGAAATAAGTTTATCTGCTGCCGTTTTGTTTTTAACGACTATATTTTTGCTTGAATTGAGATAACTAACATACAATGAGTTGCCTATAGCGTTGATTTCAAATGAGCTGCCATTTATAGCCTTATCTATAACTTCGCCTTCTAAAACAAAATCTTTTAAATTATCATCAAATTTGTAGGCTACCACTTGATTTTCTTCATTAAGCCCTACCATATAGAAATTACCCTCACTGACGTCAATCTTGCTCTGGCTTAGATCCCCTACTGACATATTAATTTGCTGCATACCAGTTTCATCATATCTATAAAAAGATGATGGCGCATTCCAATCATATGTTATAAAGTAAATCTTCTCGTTATAACTTATCAAATCAAATGAATTTGCAGATACATTTCCAGTCGATAGCTCTGTATAAACTCCATTAACAAATGTGTATCCTTTTATCCTATCGGTTCTATAAAATGTATGTAATATTCCTTTGTTCGAAACAAGCTTTAGCGTTCCAACTGTATTAGTGCTTTCATTCACTGATTCATTTTTATAAACATTTGTTGTTTTCGTTGCGAAGTCGGTAACGCTTAAATAAAGATTGTCATTCTCTTCAACCCTTAAGTAGTAGATATAGATATTTTCATCATCAGCGTATATATCGAATGCATTATTATACCCACTGTCGGCAACGCGCAGATAATCACCACTACTCCAGCTATTCGTTGCAATAGTATATTCTTTCACTACTACATCTGTGGCATAGTTATTTTTTTCTTCTATATACCCAAAATAAAGCTTTCCATTTGCAGCAAACAGACTCGTTGCAGACAATAAGGCATTTGGTACGTCCAGATTAACAAGTGTTTTATACTGCTCTCCATCAAAGCTCTTTAATATAAACCTATCGTTTCCGCCAGCACCTCCTGCACTAAGACCTTCTAAAGTATAAAGAATATCGTTATGCGAAAGCGAAGTAACACTTCTTAAATCATCTGAAACACCCGTATTCTGATACCCTGTATCTTCCCACAAGTCAAAATCAGAAGCTACGGGAATAGTCACATCGAAAGTTATACTACTCCCACCTGGCGCTACTTCGATATTATCAATAACTACCCCAGAATTTCGCCCGTCATTATATGTTAGGGCGTTATCTAAAAGTCCCATTGACATATCAGCCGAGCCAAAACTATCTCCAGTTGTAAAGAAGCTTTCATCAATTGATACCAATTTATCAGCACCATCTCGAAAAACATATATATGAGTTTCACCGGCAGAGTTTTTGCTACCTGTAACGGTTGTATCAACCCTGTATATTATAAGTCCGCTACCTGGGATTTCGGAATCTAAAAAGGTCTCATCAGTTGCATGGGGCTCACCCTTCACTCGGTACTCAACAACAAAAAACTCATAGTTATTAAGTGGCGATTTTATAATAAACGCCTGATTACCATCAGCATTACTCTGAATATCAAGCCTTAAATTCTGCTCAGTTTCAGTTATCTCATCGATAGTTATCCAGTTCGAGTATTTATATCTTGTATAGGCGAGCGGATACTGCATACGCGAAGAAGCTCTCGACATAATATCCCATTCATGAACAGGACTATATGCATCGTTATTAGTATACAAATCCTCATATCCAAACCCATGGAGATATTCATGGGCAATAAGACCAGCCCCGCCATCGTAAAGACTATCAAGCCTCTTGGTATTTAAAATATTCATATTGCTTATTGCAAGCCCTGCTATTTTCGAGTTTCCTTTGTAGTTTGTTTGATGCGGCCAAATAGTTGGATGAACATCTTGATAAACATCACCGCGTTCAAGGAGGATGACCGTTATATAATCAAGAACATTATTATTGTTTAAATCAAGGCCATATGGTAAATTTTCATCGCTAAAATCAACATTCGCCGCTACAAAATCAATAATACTGCTTCCCATATAGCTATATTCAGTATCTGTTTTTGAAATCGGAAGCTCTAATGAGTCGATGCCGTTACCTGTATCTTGAGGAAAGCTGTTACGAACTTGCATCTGACCGTAAGATATAGCGTCTATATACCCCGAAAACGACTGCGGTGTTCCGTTGTCATACATCTCTTTTACCTTGTCTGCATAGGTAAGGCTCTCAAATTCCTCAACATCTTCTGCAGTTGCGTCGTTAAAGTGGGCAAAAATAACGATGTTTGATACGAGCAGAGTATCTGGGTTTGAGCCTATTTGCGCATCTATCAACATTGTTATCGTTGGAACAAAAATCAGTATAGCAATAACAACTGCAACAACTCTTTTAGTTACTTTATTCATTAAAAAACTCCTGTTAAACTCTAAACTCAATTATGAGAAGATATATAAGGGTGAAGATAAAGCCAAGACCAAATAGCAAAAGGCTAAATGCAAGCGAATAGGTTATATGCGGTGCATCTATTCGCTCTTTTTCATCTACTGGTTTCCCAAAAAAGAAGCTCTTTGGAATAGTGGCAGATTTTAAAAACAATCGACTTATTATAACTACGCATAAATCAACAGCTATATCAAAAATGCGTGCCAAAATAGCAAGTCCAAATTTCGAAACGGAAATTAAAGGTAGATAAATTCTATCGAGAATAGTTGCAGTCGGTGGTATTCTATCAGTATAAACCCCTTTTATGCAGATTATTGCAGGTACTACCGTCACGCTTAGAAAAATTCCAATCGCTATAGAAATAAATGCTCCTCTCAAATTTATAAACGAGAGGTAATCGATGCTGTGCGAAAGCCCATGCAGGTTAAATGTATTTGAGATAAACAAGCCAATAGGCTCAAGGGTTGATTTGGGGAATACCCCAAAAATCAGAAGCAAAACAGCTACCAAACTTAAAACAGCACCACTTAAAGCAAATCTCTTACCATCTGATTTCTTTAAATCTTGCTCATCGCTTTTTTTGAAAACAAGACAGATTATAAGCTTTAGCATATAGCAAAAAGTTATCCCGCCGGCTATTAGAAATAATATTTCAGAAGATGCAATAAATAAAGAGTCTGTATGGGTTAGATGAATATACTCAACTGCCGACTCATGAAGTAGCGTTTTGCTAATATACCCAGCAATAAGCGGAATTCCCGAAAGCGAGGCGGCACCTATAATAAATAGCGCTGCAAATAAAGGTTTATTACGAAGTGAGCCTTTGATTTCATTTAAATTATAACTATGTCGCTCTTTATGGATAACACCCGCGATATTAAAAAGAAGCGTTTTAACTGCCGAGTGGTTTATTATATGAAATAGAACTCCATAAATAGCGATACTCCCCTCTCCAGAAAGCATCGAGCAGTAAACTATACCAAATATAATAAATCCAATCTGAGAAACAGAAGAAAATGCAAGTGTTCTCTTGATATCAGAGGAAAACAATGCCATTACAGCACCATAAATCATATTGCAAAGAGCGAGTGATAGCAAAATGAAGAGAAAATTTTGATTGTTGTAAACTTTTAAAACAACTATGGCTATACCATAAATTCCGCTTTTTGTTAGAAGTCCTGATAGCAGTGCAGAGGCTGGCGATGGTGAAACTGCGTGAGCTTTTGGAAGCCAATCGTGGAAGAGGAAAAGCCCTGCTTTCGCACCAAACCCTATTATCATAAATACTGCCGCAAAAGCTAAAATCGCCTCATCTGCAAAAGAAATTACAGTTGATATTTCAGATATAGGTAGAATACCAATCTCAGATACAAGCAAAACTATTCCAAGTAGCAGCGATATTCCGCCAAAAACCGCATAACCGAGATATGTTTTTGCGGCATCTTTTGCTCTGTCGTCCCTGCTATGAGAAACCCAGATATAACTTGAAAACGATAAAAGCTCAAAGAAGATAAATAAAGTAAATAAATCTGCCGCTAAAAAGACCCCAAGACAACCGGCAAATGTTAGAAAATATGAAGTGTAAAAACTGCTAAGGTGCTTTGTTTCATCTCTAAAATAATCAACCGCGGTAAATGCGCATACTGTAAATAAAATTGCAGTTATAACCGCTAAAACTAACCCAAGCTCTGTTGGAGCAAAGTTTATGGCAGCTGCCTTAAAATCTGCAGATTCATAGGTGAAAACTGCAATAGCTAAAAAAGCACAGAAAACGGATAAAAAGCAGGCAGATAAAACCGCAAGTTTTTTACCATCTTTAATTATAGTGCAGATAAATGCAAAAAGAATGGTTGAAACAATTAATATCAGAAAACTCATAATGCTCCTCCCATCAAAAGTTGCTCAAAGAAAGCATAGAGGTTGTTCGCTAAAAGCGAAAGAACTATAAGTGCTATAACAATGGCCGCTATCGGTAGTTTAATTAGCATCGATTCTTTTGAAACAGATGATAGTTTACTTTTATCAAAATCGTTGTGAACAACAAAAGAAAGAGAAATTATCTGGAAGGTATAGATAGCGGTGAATAAAGCAGAGGCAATAAGTGCCGCTATTGCTATCGGTGCTAAAAAGTCTGCTCCATCTATCGCGGCAGAAGCTATTGCGAACTTCGAGAAAAATCCTCCAAGCAGCGGTATTCCCATAAGTGAAAATGAAGAAATCGCAAATGTTATAAAGGTGATATTCAGTTTTTTCGAAAGTCCCTCAACATCTTTAACATACTCCCCTCCCGCATTATGCATAACAGTTCCGCACATATAGAAAATAGCGATTTTCGCAAGTGCATGAAAAACCATATGCATACAGGCTGCAATAAGTCCAAGTCCGCTCATAGTGCCGACTGCTAAGATAATATAAGAGAGCTGACTTGCAGTTGAATAGGCAAATCTTCGTTTTAGATGCTTTGAGCGCATAGCCATAATCGAGCCGTAAACGATTGAGACTGATGCCATAATAAGAATTATAAATTGGACAAGTCCCCCGTCAATTCTCGTGACAGGTACAAGATAAAATGTTATCCTAATTATTGCAAAGACACCCGATTTAACTACGGCAACTGCATGGAGAAGGGCTGTTGTAGTTGTTGGGGCAACACCTGCCGAAATAAGCCAACCATGAAAAGGAAACATCGCAGCTTTAAATGAAAAGCCTATAAACATAAGGAGATATCCAAGTTCAAGACGGGTTTGCGATATAATAGCAGTGCTCCCACCGAGCACAAACTCAAGGCTCATACTGTGGTAGGTTAGAAGAATTATCCCCATGAGCGCAATTGCTGCACCGCATAACGAATAGACGATATATTTTCGCCCCGCATGATAGTCCCTCTCGCCTCTGTTACAGATAACAAGCGGCAGAGTTATAAAGGTGAGCATTTCATAAAACAGATATATCGTGAAGATATTTCGTGCAAGAGCTATACCTAAAACAACTCCAAATGTAAGGGTATAAAAACCGCAGTAGCTCGCTTTTCTAACGGCATGCGCGAGATAGTCTTTACCATAAATCGTTGCAAAAGGCCAGAGAAATGAAACAAGGCCTGCAAATATAACCGATAATCCATCAACCTTAAATGAGATATTAAAAAATCTTGTAAGCTGAACAACTTCTATCTCGGCATTATAGAAAAGATGCAAAATAACAACAGTGCTGATAGATATTATAGTTGAGAAAACAATCGTTGCACTCAAAACTCTTTTTTCGGGAATTTTAAAGGTTATAATCCCAAAAACAAGAGAGAGCACAAGTGGCAATAAAATTAAAATTTCCATAATTCTCCCCCTATCCTATAACCGAATTAACAACTCTTGAAAGTATGTCGGTACCAAAAAAGAGAAAGAAACTTCCAAGTCCGATAATTAAGCTTGCTAAAACAACAAGTGGGATTTTTGTTGTCTTTTCAAGCTTTATCTCACCGCAATCATTTTTACTTTTATTATAAACCGCTAAAACAACAGGCGGCAGAAGATATGCAGCCGTCATAATTGCTGAGAGCATTATAATCAGAACCCCGAGAGTTGCAATAGGAGCAGTATCGCGAAGTCCGCCGATTGCTATCTGCCATTTTGCAATAAATCCGCCAGTGAAAGGTATCCCAATAAGGGATAGCGCAGCTACTGCAAATGTCACTACCGGCAATTTTAACTGACTATAGCACCCATCAAGCTCATCTATATTATAAGCTTTTATTTTGTTTATAAAAACTCCTGCATTCATAAATAACAAAGCCTTTGCGAATGAATGAAACATCACCTGTAAAAACATGCCATATAGACCAAACTCATTGAAGAGAAAGAGAGAAAAGAGAGCATATGAAATCTGGCTTACCGATGAGTATGCAAGTCTCTTTTTTAGATAGCGCTCAAACATCGCAACTGTTGAGCCTAAAAATATCGTTATCACAGAAAGAATTAGCAAAATTATCCCTGCTTTGGAATCAATAAAATACTGCGGTGACGCAACAAAATAGATAATTCGAAGAGCTGCCAAAACGCCGGCTTTTGTTAAAACCGCAGATAATGCAGCTGAAGCTGGCGCTGGTGCTATTGGATGAGCTGCTGCAAGCCATGAGTGAAACGGAAAAAGACCCGCCTTAACGCAAAACCCAACTACTGCTAATACAGATGCTATAACAACTGCAGAGGGATTCTCAAAATTCATAAGACTTTCTATTCCCCCTGCTGTAAATGCAGTGTCCGGTGAGAAGCTATAGAGATAAAATATAGCCGCAATGGAAAGGCCTGTTCCAAAAAGCGAGTAGTAGAGGTATTTTTTACCCGCCATAAATGTTGACTGTTTCCTGTTATGAATAATAAGGAAATAACCAGCAAATGTTAAAATTTCAAAAAACATATAAAAGGTCACGAGATTTTTAGCAAAACAGACTCCTAATATACCGCAATAAGAAAGGATATAAAAACTATAAAATCTTAGAAGGTCCCCTTCATGTTCCATATATTCAAATGAAAAAATAGCTATCAAATACCAGACGACAGTTAAAACAACAGAGAAAAAAATTGAAGTTTCGTCCGCCATAAATGATATATCAATTCCAAATGGAAAAGATATGAGCGTTATATTGCTATCAAAAGCAATAAACCCGATTAAAATGCCACATGCAGCAGAAATCGTTGCAAAAACTGTTGTTGCAACTTTTATCCTTTTGTAGTTCTCAGGTTGGAAAATATAGAGAAACGCAAAAGCTACCGGTAGAAAAACCACTAAAACTATACCCATATTCTCCCCCTTATAGAAATTCAAGGCCTGTTTCAAGAAGCTCTACAACAGGCTCATAAAACAACCCAACAGCCAAATTAAGGATTATAAAAACAATTAGCCCAACAATAAATCTCTTAGAATTTTTATATTTCTCGCATCTCTCATCATCTTTTGTAAAAATTGAGATAATAGCTCTCACATAATAGACACCGTTCAAAACTGTTGTAATAGCTATCGCCGCAAGAACAAACCACATTTTATTTAGACTGCTCATCCCTGCAAGACCTAAAAGATATTTGCCAACAAATCCTGAAAAAAGCGGGAAGCCAATCATCGAGAGCGCTCCAATAATAAAGCCCGCAGCGGCTGGTGGATTTCTGTATGCCGCGCCACGAAGGTCTGTAAAGTATTTTGAATTGTCAGAGGCAACCATAAGTCCCTCTGTTGCGATAAAAAGCATACTTTTAGTTAATGAGTGGCCGATAATGAGGAAAATCGCCGCCAAAAAGCCAGCTGTCGTCCCCATACCCATGCCGAGGAATATATACCCGACATATGAAACAGATGAGAATGCAAGCATTCGTTTTATCGTATGTTCACGCGCCGCAAAAACAGAGCCTAAAATCATTGATAAAAATCCAAACAGAAAGAGAATATTTGAAACTCGAAGTTGCGAGATTATATCAAGACCTAAAACTCTAAAGAATATCTTAATCAGCAAAATAATATATCCTTTAACTATGATAGATGAGGATATCGCATTGCTAATATTCATAGCGCTGTTATATGCATGAGGTTGCCATGAGTGGAATGGAAATAGACCGCTTTTTATAGCAATACCAACCGCCAAAAGACCGACAATTATCGTTACCGGAAGGAGGTAGATTTCATTTTGCATAGTTATTTGAAGTTGCTGTGCAACATTAGGCATAAGAAGATGACCTGATAAGTCATATAAAAGAATAATAGATATGAGGAAAAGACCAGAACCCAAGAGGCTCATAATAAGATATTTGATGCTTGCCGCAATAGTCTTTCCGTTTTCTTTTGCCATAACAAGGCCACAGGCGCAAAGGGTATTTATCTCAACGAAAACAAAAGCCGTAAATAGGTCGTTTGTGTAAATTAGTGCGAGCATCGAAGCTTGAGTTAGGTTTAGCATCGCATAAAAGAGATTTTTTCTCCTCTTTTTAACAGTTGTGTATATCTGCTCTTTTTCAGTAATAACAATAAGCAGCATAACAACTGCAAGCAGAGTTGCCAAAAAAACCTCAACAGGTGAAAATCTGATTTCATTTCCCCAAGGCGCTGGGAAATGCCCCATACTATATGTTATATATCCTGGGTTTTCAATAAAATACAAAAGCAGAGCTCCATTTAAAATAACATTTGCCGATATAACAAATAAATTTATCCTATATGCTCCGTTTGTAGTTGCAATTATGCAAAAAACACCACCTAAAATAGAAATAATAAGGGCAAAGAGCGGAAAATTCGCAACGAAAGGCACTACCCCGTCACCTCCTTGCTCGCCATAACAAGTATCTCATCGAGGTCAATTGTCTTGTAATGCTTATAGAGTTTATAGATTAGCGATAGAGATACCGCTGTTACCGAAACTGAAACAACAATACCTGTTAGCACAAGGCCTGATGGTATAGGGTTTACATAGTTTTCAACTCCTTCAACTCCCTCAACTAAAATAGGGGCAAGCCGTCCTTCTACATAACCTTTTGCCGCTAAAAATAGATATACGGCACCATCCATAATATTTAGTCCAATAACCTTTTTAATTAGATTTTTTTGCAAGAAGAGATTAGTAAATCCAATTCCAAAAAGAATCATTGCAACGGTTTCATAATAGTTATTAAGTAGATTCGGTCCCATTAAATCTCCCCCTTTGAAAATAGCGAATAGATGCTATAAACAGTGCAAGCAACTATCATACCAACGCAGATATTAAGCGGCAGAATAAGGCCTGCCGAGAGTATTGCACCTGGTTGTCCAAGCGGGATACCCGTTGGGATATGATTAGCGCCTGTGAAAAAAGAATACCCCTTTGCAATGGCATAAAAACAAAATGCCGATACAGTTATAGTTTTCACTACCTTCTCTGTAACAACTCTTTTGACCGTTGGATATCCATAGGCAGATGAATATAGAATAAGGCCCGCTCCCATAATAGCGCCACCTGAAAATCCTCCGCCAGGCGATAGGTGTCCATTTAAGACAACATAAATTCCAAACATCAAAAGAAACGGGATTAAAAGCCGTGCAACGCTTTTAACTATCATATCTCGAGGCAAACTTCGATACTCATTTTCAGCCTCGCTTATCTCGTTTTTCCCGCGCTCTTTTAAAAGCAGCATAACAATTATCAAAGCCGATAACAAAACAGCGCTCTCGCCAAAGGTATCGAAGGCTCTATAATCTAAAATCATACCTGCAACTATATTTGTAGCGCCTGTTTCCTCAAGTCCTTCTTCTATATAACGTGCGCTAACCTCATTGTTTGTTGGGTTATCGGGGTTTCCAAACTCTGGCAAAAACGAAACTGTTATAAGCAAAACAACAATAACAACAAAACATATAACAAAGCTTGCCGCCGTATAAATACCTTTAAAAAGCTCATTTGCCTTGCTATCGTGCCATGCAAGATATCTCTCTCTGACAGTTTTCTCTCGATGCTCTCCCTCTCTGCGCTCTTTTTGCGGAGGATTTTTAGTAGTTAGCGTAAATTCTCCGTAGGCAAAGGATTTCAAATATGCAAGCAGTTTATTTCTCATCTTCTTTTTCCTCCTCAGAGTCTTTTAGCTGACGTATCTTCTGGAGGGTTACGAAAAATAGCGTACTTGTTATTCCAGCGCCAACTGCCGCTTCGGTAATAGCGAGGTCAGGTGCCCCAAGCATAAACCAAAGTATGCTGACTATAAGGCTGTACGACATGAAAATAACAACGCTTGCAAGCAGATTTTTAGTAAGCGAAACTGCTATAGCGCAGACGAGCAGAAATGTTAGTAGAACAGTCTCAAATATCATCATGATAAACTACCTCGACTTCTGTTGTTATCTCATCATTTGCAATTATCTCTGTTTTAGCAAGAAAATGAGATGCAACCGGGTTTGCAAACCATAAAAATAAAATAACAAGCATAAGTTTTATCGTTAAAATATTAATTCCACTCGAAACAATAATTCCAGCAATTATGAGCACCGCCCCTATCGTATCGGTAAGGGCTCCTACCTGCATTCTATTTAGGATAAAGCTATATCGAAAGTTTCCGATAAGAGCAACACAAATCATAAAAATTCCTGTAAGCATTAATATTGCAGTTACAATAAATTTAAAAATCTCCATATCATTTATCCTTCCGCTTTAAGTTATCAAAATCATGGGACTTATCTTTTTTATGACTTCGAAGATATGATTTACAGACAATCATAACAGTTACAAAAGATAGCATTGCGTAAATTAATATAACGTCCACCACATAATGATTACCATCAAGAACCGCTATAATTGCTATTATGAGAATAACAATCGTGCTAATGCTGTTTACCGCCAAAATTCTATCGAAAAAAGATGGTCCTACAACCGAGCGGAAAAGGTAACCAAACATGAGGAGCGCTAAGAAAATCATCGAGCCGATAAACAGAAAATTATAAAGATTTTCAACCATTATTTCTCCTCCATATCGACAAGTAGCCTTATAAAAATGCTATTCTCAATTCCCTCGAGCATCGTATAATCTATACCGTGAACACAAAAAATGTCATCTTCTATATTAACTGTTATAGTTCCAGGTGTAAGCGTTATAGAGTTTGCAAGCATCATCTTTGCAAAATCGCTTTTTAGGGGAACTTTAAAAAACTTTATCTGCGGCTGAATTTCAATATCTTTCGCAATGGTGAATTTAACAACTTGAATACTCGATTTAACAATCTCAACAAGCAAAACACCGAGGTAAATAACCCCTTTGAAAAGATTTTTTATTGAAACTCTACTGCTATCCTCCTCTAAAAAACTCCTTGAAAAGAGCTTAATTGCAACACTAATAATTATACCTATAATAGCAATTTCAAGATTTATTTTTCCATTTAACGTTATCCATAATAAAAACAGCAAAACTACCATAAATTCAGCCTCTATCATTTTTCATTTATTCTACTTCTTATGTTACTACTCTCGCATGATTTTTACAAGTGTTTCTCTGTCATTTATTTAAAAAATCGACACTTTTTATTCATAAAATATTCAGAATTGATTTTAATAATATTTTTTTGTTACAAAATAT
>CAYJGN010000025.1:0-10304 GCA_964369635.1 uncultured Oscillospiraceae bacterium | reverse complement strand
TTTTTCTCTATCATTAGATGATAAATTTTATTTACTATAACCGTTTCGAACTTCATAATTTAAGTACCACAGCAATTTTTAGTAACATTTTACCTGTAAAGGAAATAGCGATTTTAGTTTTTTTGTGAAAACCTTATAATTTACGAGCAAAATTTTGAATAAAAGCAAAATTGTAAAAAGTGCTCGAAGCAGATATAATTCAGATGAGGTGATAATATGAACAGTAAAAAAACTTATAATTTAGTTGTAATTGGCTTGTTTGTTGCAATCTGCTTTATTACAAACTATATATCAATCCCTGTAGCAAGCAGCAGAATTCATTTTGGAAATATATTTTGCGTTCTTGCTGGACTTCTACTTGGCCCCGTAAGAGGAGGCCTTGCCGCTGGATTTGGCGCTTTTATCTTTGATTTAACCTTTCCCGCCTATGCAGCTGAAGCACCAATAACTCTTGCCTTTAAATTTATGCTTGCTTTTGTCGTTGGAATTATAGCTTATAGTGGCAACAGAGAGGCTCAAAATAAGGTTTTTAATGTTATTGCAGCTATTGCAGGAAGTTTTACTTATATTATTCTATATTTATCTAAAAGTCTCGTATTCGACCTGTTCTTATATGACGCTGAGATGGGAACTGCAATCGTTAATATTATCGAGAAGGGTATTGCATCTTCTATAAATGCAGTATTGGCAGTCATTGTTTCAATGATACTATATCCCCTATTCTACACAGCGCTCAAAAAGAGCGGAGCATTGCAAAAGCTCCACTAAAAAATAATAACTCAATATTTGCCGCCAAGCTTTTGTTTGGCGGTTTTTTTGTGTCAAAAATCAAGAAAATTAAATAATATGAATAAAAGTAAATGTTAGGAGATAGCGATATGAATAAACTAAAATTCTTTCTCGGTGCAAATTCGCCTTATGGCTTCACTTCATATTTTGATAACGTATTAAATAAAAAAGAAAGAAATTACCTTATAAAAGGAGGTCCAGGAACAGGAAAAAGCACTTTTATGAAAAATTTAAGCACCCTATATCCTGCTGAAGAGATATATTGTAGTAGTGATTTAAATTCGCTCGACGGGCTGATATTTCAAGATAAAAATGCCTTTATCTGTGATGCAACAGCTCCGCATGTCTTAGAGCCTATTTACCCTGGTTCAAGAGATGAAATTGTTAATTTCACTATTGCTTTTGACCATAATAAACTTATCCATAATAAAGAAGCTATAAAAACACTCACCGATAAAAACAAAGAGCTTCATCTGAGGGCTACAAAATATCTAACTGCAGTAGGAACGCTAACAAACCAGTCTCTGCGGATTGCATCTATTCTATATGATGATGAAAAGCAAAACAGAGCAGTAAAAAAGCTAATAAATGATAATATTCCAAAAAAAGATTGTGATGGAGCGGAGAAAATAAGACTTCTCTCTGCTGTAACGGCTTCTGGAGTATCTTTCTTTGATGATACCCTCCGAAATATGGCAGATAAAATTATCCGAATAGAGGATGAATACGGCTACTGTGCAAAAACAGCCCTTTTAGAAATTCGCAAAGCGGCACTCCTGCGCGGACACACTATCTATACATGCTACTGTTCATTAGCTCCTTTTTCAAAAATCGAACATATCATAATACCAGAGCTTTCTATAGCATTTGTAACTTCAAATAGATTTCATAGATTCACTGGCGAAGTATATAAAAACATTAATTCACTGCGTTTTTACAATAACGAAGTGCTAAAAAGCAACAAACAAAAACTAAACTTTAGCAAAAACACGATAAAAACTCTGATAGCAGAAACTGCAAAAACCATATATGAAGCAAAGCAGATTCACGACCTCCTTGAAGAATTTTATATAGAAGCTGTTGACTACTCAAAAATTGATAAACTGCTATCAAAATTCGAAGATACATTTAATCAGTTGTAAAAATTAAAGTTTTGCGGTAAAATAGTCTTATAAATATTTGATTGGAGATTATTATGGACGCAGAAAGAGCAAGAATTATTATTTGGGAAAAACTAAGACCTGTCGCAAAGCCAGACTCGAGATTTAGCTGGGACTTTTCGGATTTCATAACCGATTATGAAGATAGCCAGCGACATGTTGATTTGATTGTCAATACCGACTTATATAAGAACAGCAAGGTGCTATTTATAACACCTGATAACAATTTAGAATACCTACGCGAGAGGGTTATCGCTGATAAAAAAATACTAATAATGACAAACTACGGTATAAAACGCGGATTTTTCGTTATAAAACCAGGCGATGTTCCAGAGGGCAAAGAAGAGGTTGCCTCATTACTCGATGGTGTTCAAAGATATTGGAAGCACTATACACTAAAAAAACTAAAAGAAGAGTTTTCTCATGTTGATATGATGATAACAGGCGCATCCGCCATAACCCCATCAGGAATTCGTTTTGGTAAAGGTCATGGCTATTTCGACCTTGAGTGGGCTATGTTTTATACAAAAGGACTTGTTGATGATACAACATCAATATGGGCTGTCGGACATGACTGTCAGGTATTCGACCTACCAGTTGAAGTTTTACCGCACGATACCGCAATTGATTATATCGTCACTACAACAGAGATAATAAAAACAAGAAATGAGTATACTCGCCCGACCGGCGGAGTTATCTGGAGTATGCTTCAGCCTGAGATGCTCGGTGATATACCCCCATTACAAGAGCTTTGGGCAGAGATTGCTTGCAAATAAGTTTAATATTGCAAATAAAAAAGCCGCCCGTAAGGCGGATACTGATAAGGGTATTAGCAAATTTTTAATTTTAGATATAGCATAATATAAATCCGCCAAAATGGCGGATTTTTATTATCGCTAAACTTCATAAATTTAAAAGGTATTATGTAGGGACATGGCTTGCCATGTCCGCTAAATTCATGCAAACTTTGCGGTCACCCCTCTTGCAATATAGTCGCAATTAGCGCAGTACTCTAATTGCTCCTTATTGCGGTGCTTCGCTCTATTCGCTTTATCCGCCACAGGCGGAGCTCATTCGCTCACCGTGACCATACAATATAACAGGATAAATTGCAGATAAACTTCGATATAATCTACCCTTATGAGCAACCGCCTTATGGTGTTGTTTTTTGTTTTAAATGTTCACATTTAAAGCTTTCTCTATAAAGTTCCAGTTTATTTTGACAGTGCAAGCATCTCTTCGCTGGTCATAACGTGCGCTGTTGTTAGCGCAATATTAACAAGCATAGCCCTGTGCATATCTTCGGCTTTCATAGCTCCATATCCAAGGTCTGGGAAATCAATAGTGCCTGTCAAGTCGCTAAGAAATGCAACGCCAAGAGCGCGCACTCCAGCATCTCTCGCAGTTGAGAAACAGCAAGCGGCGGTGCAGACACCAGCAATAGCTACCGTCTCAATACCGAGGTTGTGCAGAAGGATATCAAGGTTTGTTGCGTAAAAGGCGCTATATTCATACTTATCAATAAGAATATCCCCTTCTTTTGGCGCAAGCTCGGCAACAACCTCACTGCTTGCAAGGCCATCTCTGAGCGCTACTCCATTTGCTGCAGGTTCGCAAAATTTTGCTATATTTCCAGTATCAGCATGGTCAGGACGATATGCTGTTCTGGTATAGATAATCTTCATCCCAAGCTCGCGGCATCTATCGAGATACTCGCTCATCTTTGGTATCATAGCCTCCCCCATCTTGCTATAAAGCGGAGCATCAGGCCATAAAAAATCACCTTGCATATCTATAACTAAAACTGCGCATTTTTTTGGGTCAATTTTATTTAATATCATAATTATCTCAAATCCTTCTGTTTAATTTAAAAAATTATTAATGCTCTTCTATCTCGCTGTTGCGAAGAATACCGCCACCAAATGGGAAAATAGTATCAATCATATCGGCGCAGAATTCAGTTGTTCCCTTAACATGCTGCAAAGCTGAAGCAAAAAGACAAGGTAGCACTGTCTGCATTAGTGGGTTTAAGAAAAGATATTTTGATGATGGGATATTAACAACCTTTAGCGGGTCTGCAAAGTCGCTGCTCTCGCAATCGGTAAATACGATATATCTATAATCCTGTCTCGTTAGCACTGATGCAACCTCTTTAGCCCTTGATAGAGACTGATTTTCCTTTGTACAGAAAAGAAAAACACCACTATCAGTTTTTCGCAGAATATAATCAACATGAGCCCAATCCTCAAAGTTCTCATATCTTGCAAAATCGCCTGTTGCTTCAAAAATCTTCGCCTGTCCAAACCAAGCTGTTGCAAACTCAGGTCCTGCCGATAAAAACTCAAAATATGGAGTATCGCGCCATAAAACAGCCTTTTTATGAAGGGTTTCATCAAGAGCTGGTATAGCTTCGTTATAAATATCGCAACTTTTTATCATCTCAGCATATATATCATCGGCTTTAGCATTATCTATAACACCGCTAATAGCACCTACCGAGATTGCAAATGAATATAGCGCAGTCATTGAAGCTGCATATGTTCTGCAACCTGGCGTTCTGTGCAGATCAAATGGGTCTGGCACAACTGTTAAAACTTTATCGCAAGCAAGAGCTACTGGTGAATCGTCGTAGTGGGTTACTGCAAGAGTTGAAGCTCCATTTTTGCGCGCTCTGTTTGCCGCCTCAACTACCCTTGAAACTTTACCTGAAAAACTTATAACTATAACAAGCGTATCTGAACCTATCCGCGAAGTCGGATAATGCCTTGATAAATCTATGCAAACTGGAGTATCTATCTCTTTATCTGTTAGCTTTTCAAATGCTTCTTTTGTTGCATAAGCTGCAGCAAGAGAATCCCCACAGCCTGACATAACTATCCTTTTAAATTTTTGAAGTTCTTCTTTTGTGTAAAGCGATAAAGCTTTATCTTTTATGTCGTTTATAACAAACTTTACCATATTCGGGGTCGACATAATCTCTTTTCTTAAATTGTTTTCAATCATAATTTTACCTCTTTCTTAAATCATTATTTTTTTGGTTATTTCGCCCAGTTTCTCTCTATTTAAAATGGCTATAACACCATTTTCTTCTTTAATAACTCCTCTTGATACTGCTGAAACCAAAAGCCTGTTTACCGTTCTTTGCGAAGCATTTATCCTATCTGCAATATAGCTTTTAGTTAAAACCTCATTTAATTCATCAGCACTTTGGATAACAACCCAAAACAGCTCTGCCTTTGATAGGTAGCTAAAATTCATTATATAGCTATTGAAATTATTAAGGCGCTCATTTGAAAAGGTTAAAAGCTTTATAGCAAGTTTCGGACTTTGATAGACGAGCCTTAAAAAATCGCTTTTATTAATGCAGTAGAGCAAACAATCGGTTTCAGCCGCCGCCATATTATTTGCAACTGCACCTGTAAATGCTTCAATCTCTCCTAAAAACTCTCCGCGCTCAACCTTTAGAATAGTAAAAGTTTCGCCGTTTGGAAAAAGCTTATAGACTGTAGCAATTCCATCAGCCACTATTAAAACTTCAGAAAGTTCATCTCCCTGCAAGATAATATTCTCACCTGCTGTGAATCTTTTAGGTTTTATCTCAATATCTATTGGTATTTCGCCTAAAATTTCCTCGAGAAAGCTTTTATCAAAATCTAAATCACTAATCATTATCCGCCTCATCTGCATTTTCACAAAAGGCTTTCATCTTCTCAAAATCTTTTGTTCGCTCACCATTTTCAAGGTAGAGGTTTGTTTTTGTTAGAGAATCAACACCATACGGCCTTGTTATTTTTATAGCATTCGCAACATTATCGGGACCAAGCCCTCCAGCAATAATAACTCTGCATTTAGCTTCTCGCACAATACGCGCATCTATATTCAAGTCATGTGTCGTCCCTGTTGCCCCAACAAACCCTTGACCATCCGTTGCGCTATCAAGCAATAGATAGTCGCAGTAATCTGAAAGCTCTACTGCAAGCTTTACCGCCTCTTCTCCGTTGCTATCCGAAATACCAACAGCATGCATAATTAAGATATCACTAAACTGCTCTTTTATCTTCCCTACAAACTCTTTGCTTGCTTTAAAATCCGGTGCCGCAAGATGCAAAACTTCCGGTTTAACAAGCTCTATCATCTCTAAAATATCATGCAAGTTATCGCTAAAAGTTAGCGCTACCTTTTTTGCTTTGCCATCTATCTCGTTAAATATCGCAATGCTTTCTTCGATTGTTATTCTCGATGGAGCAGTACCTGAAAGTCCAGGCACAATCCCTATATAATCAGCGCCAGCTAAAACAGCATCTCTTGCCTCTTTAACTGTTCTTATTCCGTAAATCTGCTTAACCATTTCTATCCCCCATATAATCTGCGTAATATTTTTGCGCTATATTTAAAGCCCGCTCTGACAGCTCTTCTGTAAAAAGAGGGATCGGGCCTTTTTGCGAGTAGGTAAATGCAGCTGATACCGTCGCTTTAATTCCAGCAAGCGCTATATCATCTCCTTCGCAAACAGACTGCATAGCGGCGGCTGTTGAAGCATTGCCGCACCCTGTTGTATCAACAACATCAGTACCAATCGAGAAAGCCTCAATATAATGCTTTTCATTTTTATTAAAAGCAACCATTCCGCGTTTTCCAAGTCTTAGAAGCACCAGCTCAAGGTTGAAGCTTTGAAGATACTCTATAAGCTCTTCTTCGCTATTAAGACCAAATATTGAAAGGCCCTCAGCTAAATTAAAGGACGCCATATCAACTTTTTTTAAAAGCTCCTGCGTTGGTAGTTTATCCTCTGGTTTTGTGTGGATATTATTTGGCTCCCACATTATCTTATAATCATATTTATCTCGAAGCGAGAAGGCAGTATCCCAAAATTTTAAAGGCTCAAATCCTTCTGCCGGCCCACAGACGCAAATTCCTCGTGTATTCTCATTAACACTTTTAATTAAACTTCCATCATCTGGTCGATATCTATCAGCATCTGCCCAGTTGCCTGTTTCAAAGGAAATTGTATCCGTCAAATCACCGCCTTTATCATAGCTTATTATGCAACGAGGCGTCCTCTCCCCTTTTAAAATTTCTATACCCTCTTCTGTTATCTTATTATCAGAAAACCATGGATTATATAGCTTATAAAAGTCCTCACCAGCTTTTGTCACCATAGCGCAGCTTTCAGTCCAAATTCGCAATCCACCATAACTATAAATAGGATTACCACCCATAAAGACCGTGTTTTTTTCTTCCCCTTCTTTTCTAATTTCATCGACCATCGTAAGACCCAGTGCGAGATATTTCATAGTAACCTCCATCTAAAAAAATATTGATAAACAAAAAAACTATCTCATCGAAGCTACAGCTTCCTTTAGTTTTAATATATTACTCCAGCGGCTATTTAGAAATTTTATTGTAGGGCCTACTGTCAATGATGTGACGAATAGACCAAGAATTGTCCCAACTCCAACTTTAGCACCGAGCAAAATACCCGCAATGAAACAAAATATGTAAAAAATAAGCTGCGCTATGCTAAAAGGTTTATTAATTTTAACGCTCAAATAATGACCCAGTCCGTCAAACGCTCCGCCGCCAAAATTTAAAGAGATATAAAACCCAATAAAAAAACCGAGAAGTGCAAGTCCTACAAGACAAAAAATAAGTCCCCATAAAAAGCTTTCATCTGGCTTTAGCGCTCTGATAAGGGGCTCTGACAAATCAACTGAAATCCCCATAAATGCGATTATAAACCAAGTTGCCGCATAGATATATTGCTTTCCGAATATCACCAAAAATAAAAGCACCAATGAATTCGATATTGTCATCCCCATTCCAACCGTAGTACCAAACAGATTGCCAATTCCCATTCCTAACAGCGTTGTAGGGTTGCTACCTATATTTGCAACAACAATAAACGAAACCGAAAATCCGATTCCAACTGCCGCTATTATTGTTATAACTACCTTTTTTATCCAATCGCTAAAACATTCTCTTCCGTAAATTAAATCTAAAATACTTTTCATTATCCCCACCATCCAATGATGCTATTTTATCATAGATATCATCATCATTCATCGGCAGTTGTCCGTTTAGTGATAAAAAAAATCGCACGATAATTGTGCAGTTTTTACAAACAAAAAAGGGTCGCGACCATAGCGACCCTTAAGAGTTTTTATTTAACAACCTCAAGCGGTTGTTTTAATTTTAATATACCCTGCCAACGTTTGTTGAAGAATTTTATTGTTGGCCCTGAAGTAAGTGCTGGGATAAATAGACCTATAACAGTTCCGATACCGACGCCTGTGATATCATCTTGCATTAAACCAATAAGAAGACCAAAAACAAATGAAACTGCATAGAAAATGAGCTGAGCTATATTAAACGGCTTTTTAATCAGCACACTTAGATAATATTCAAAACCATCAACTGCACCACCGCCAAAGTTTAGCGATATGTACATACCAATAAAGAACCCGAGAAAGACAAGACCAATAATGCAGAAGATAAGTCCTGTTATAAAGCTGTCATCTGTGCGAAGTGAAGCCACTATCGAATAGCTCATATCAACCGACATGCCCATGAAAATAGTATTTAGAATAGTTGCGGCATAGATATATTTTCTCCCAAATATCAAAAGGAAAACTATTAACACCGAGTTTAGCGTTGTCATACCAACGCCTACTGTTGAATTTAAAAGTCCACCAATTCCTGTTGAAAAAAGTGTTACAGGGTCTGTTCCAATATTACCAACAACCATAAAGGAAACCGAAAAGCCAATACCTATGGCTGAAATAATTGTTATGATGCTTTTTTTAACCCAATCTGAAAATGGCTCTCTGCCGTACAATAAATTTGTTAATTCTTTCACTTAATAACCTCTCTTAAAAAACTTTCTCCGTTTATTTTTGTCTCAACTGACAGATAATCTGCAATAGTTGCCGCTATATCTGCAAAACTGCCGCGTGTTCCAAGATCAACCGCCTCTTTAATCTTGTCTCCAAATATAACCATCGGAACATATTCCCTTGAATGGTCGGTGCTTGGAGTAGCCGGATCACAACCATGATCAGCAGTTATGATAACTATATCATCAGGACGTAGAGCTTTTCTAAACTCAACTAAATCAACATCAAACTCACTTGCGCAAGCGGCATAACCATCAACATCATTTCTATGGCCATACATCATATCAAAGTCGACTAAATTCACAAAACAAAGACCTTCCCAGTCTTTTTTTGCATAAGCCGTCGCTTTTAGCATACCATCATGGTTACTCTCGTTTCTGACATACTCAGTAATACCAATACCTGCAAATATATCGTTAATTTTACCAACACCAATGGATGCAAGTCCTGCTTCTTTAATATAGTCAAGGACGGTCTTGCTTGGTGGTAGCAAAGAATAGTCGTGGCGATTAGCAGTCCTTTTAAAGTTCCCTGCATCACCGATAAACGGCCTTGCAATAACTCGACCAACACCATGTTTTCCCTGTAGCTGCTCTCTTGCGATTTCGCAGTATCTATAAAGCTCATCTACTGGAACTATATCTTCATGTGCAGCAATTTGAAAAACGCTGTCTGCTGATGTATAGACAATAAGGTCTCCTGTTTCCATATGATGGACACCATAATCGTCAAGAACTTTAGTGCCGCTATAAGGCATATTACAGACAACCCCTCGACCAACCGCTTCACTGAATTTATCTATAACCTCATCAGGAAAGCCATTCGGATAGGTTGGCAAAGCTTCTTTACTAACAAGCCCTGCTATCTCCCAATGGCCTATAGTCGTATCTTTCCCCATACTTTTCTCACAAAGACGAGCAAAGCTCCCTTTTGGGTTTTCTACTGCATCTGAAACAGAAATACCCTCAATATTAAAAAAACCAAGAGATTTCATCTCAGGCATATCGAATTTCGGACTATTATATATAGCGCCGAGAGTATCACTTCCAACATCGCCAAACTTTTCAGCATCCGGCATAGCACCTATTCCAAAACTATCAAGAACTATAACAAAAGCTCTTTTACTCATAATTCACCTCTACTTATTTATAAATAAACATATAATAATATAATAACATTTTTAAAAAAATAGTCAATGATAATTGACAAAAGCAAAAAAATATTATATTATATTAAAGCGACATTTAGCCGATTTAATTTGCCGCTGTGGTGGAATCGGCAGACACAAGGGACTTAAAATCCCTCGATAGTAATATCGTACCGGTTCAAGTCCGGTCAGCGGCACCAAACTCACATAATCCGAACCATATCTTCCAAATTGGAGATGGGTTCGGATTTTGTATTTTGCTCAGTGAATTAAATTATGTATAGAGAAAGCCGATGGAGTTTATGTTCCATCGGC